>JAJYJL010000529.1 GCA_021789565.1 Acidobacteriota bacterium | reverse complement strand
CTCTGCAATGGTGTCGCGGAGAGGGCCCATCCTGGCGGCGCACCACTCCGTCAGGTGCGAATCGTACATGGGGAAGCCGTCGTGGTGCTCGCCCACCGGGATGATGTACTTTGCGCCCGCTCTCCTGTAAAGGTCCACCAGTTGGTCCGGCTTCCAGTTCTCTCCGCGAAACAACGGAATGAAATCCTTGTAACCGAACATTGACTGCGGCCCCCAATGCTGCCGGTGCCATTCAAAAACCGGGCTCTCCTTGCGGTACATCAGGCGCGGGTACCACTCGCTTTCGTGCGCCGGAACGGAATAAACCCCCCAGTGCATAAAAACCCCAAACTTGGCGTCACGAAACCAATCCGGCACGTTGTATTGCGAAAGGGAGTCCCATGTTGGCGAGAACCGTCCGGGAAAAGGCGTGGTTACGGCCCGCGCAAGACGCGGAGCAGGCCCCCAGGATGATAATCCTGCGGCGGCCGCGAACGCCGTCTTCAGGAAACTCCTGCGTGAATAATCTTTTGTCATGGAATTCCCCCTTGTGGCTTCAAGTGCGCCCCTAAAATAGCTCACATCATCTGGCCGTGCAAACCGTTTCTGATCGCGTAAGTTCACCCTAATTACAACTCCAGAACATGAAGTTGAATCGGGAGGAACGGCGTGTGTTATGACCTGCCTTCCTGCAGGCGCAGTCGTCAGATCGTGCAAAGCATCGGTCCCCATAACCATCCAGGTTTGACATGAAGCACATGACAAGGAATTCTTCACAATAGAATTGGCTCGTATCTCTTCGTGTGTTCCGCTAGCTCCCGATACCGCATTCGCTTGATATTGGCCTGCATATTTTTCATAATGTTTCTTCTTACAGGAAGAACGCCCGAAAGATTTGAGGGATTTTTACCTTTACAATGCGGGCGGGAATTGTGTATATAAGTGGCATTCAGGATACCGATGGCGGCACGGAACTACATTGCGGCGATCGAGCGGACGCTGAAGGTTGTTGAATCGTTTAACGGCCAGCGTGAGGTTTCGCTTGGTGAGCTGGCTTCGCGCACGCGCATGATCAAGAGTTCAGTGTTCCGGATTCTTTACACTCTGGTCCAGCTGGGCTATGCGGAAAAGGACACCCAGGGCCGTTATTCCCTGACCTCGCGCTGGGAGAACCTGTGCCTGGGCGCTCAGCCCACGCGCGAATTGATCCGGCTTTCAGGGCCGCTGATGACCGTGCTGCTGAACCGTTTTAAAGAGACTGTCAATCTGGGAGTGATTGACGGCGGCGACGTTTTGTACATCCACGTCATCGAAAGTCCGTACGCCTTTAGGCTTGCGGCGCATGCAGGAATGCGAAGCCCGCTCTTCTCGACGGCGCTCGGCAAGTGCCTGCTGTCGCACCTGTTGGAAGAGCAGGTGGACGCCATCCTGCAGAAGTATCCCATCCAGCATCTGACGGACCACACGGTCCGGGACTCAGCGGCTTTCAAGCGGGAACTGGGACGCGTGCGGGAGCACGGGTTTGCCGTCGATAACGGCGAGGATTCCTCGGGAGCGCGTTGCGTGGCGGCGCCGATATTTAATGCGGCCGGCGAGGTTGTTGCGGCGATCAGCATATCGGGGCCGGCGGGACGGATCAACCACAAGCGGGACGGGGAGCTGGCGCAATCGCTGATGGACACCTGCCGGAGGATTTCGACGACGCTCCGGTACACGCCCTTGCCGACCAGCCCCAGCGCTGCGGGAGGACATTAGCGTGGGCCTCGCGTTGCTGGGCGGGACTCCGGTGCGGACTGAACCCTATCCCGGCTGGCCGCAGCACGGGGCGGCGGAGGAACAAGCCGTGGTGGCCGTGCTTGGGAGCGGCAACTGGGGCGGCTACAGCCCGAAAGTCAAGGAATTCGAAACCGCCTTTGCGGCGCTCCATCAGGTTCCTTATGCGATCTCGTGCGTGAACGGGACCATCGCCCTGGAGGTTGCGCTGCGGTCGGTGGGGGTACGGTGCGGGGACCAGGTGATTGTTCCGGCCATCACTTTTGTTGCCACGGCCAGCAGCGTGATGCTGTGCCACGGCGTGCCGGTCTTCGCCGATATTGATCCCGCCACGCTGAACCTCTCGCCGGAATCGGTGGAAGCGGCCCTCACGCCGCGCACCCGGGCGATCATTCCGGTGCATTTCGGCGGACATCCGGCGGACATGGACGCCCTGCGGAGGATCGCCGACCGTCACGGGCTGGCCATCATTGAAGATTCGGCGCACGCGCAGGGAGCGGGGTGGCGCGGCACGCCGGTGGGGAACTTCGGGGACCTGGCCACCTTCAGCTTCCAGGCTTTCAAGCTGATGACGTCGGGCGAAGGCGGCATGATCCTGACCCGCTCGGAGACACTGGCCGAGAAGTGCTGGTCTTACTGCAATCACGGCCGGCGGGGGGCGGGGGGCTGGTTTGAGCATTTTACGCTCGGCAGCAACTACCGCATGACGGGCCTGCAGGCGGCGGTGCTGATGGAGCAACTGGCCAGGCTGCAGGAGCAGACGCGCACGCGCCGGGCGAATGTGGCGCGATTGCGGGAACGGCTGAAGTCCGTGCCGGGGCTGGAACTGGCGGCCGATGACCCGCGCGTGACCTCACAGCCGCATTACCTGGTGACGTTACGCTATGAGGGTGGGGCCTTCCAGGGTCTGGACCGCGGCCTGTTTCTGCGCGCTCTGCAGGCCGAAGGCATCCCGGCCAAGGCGGCATATCCGTATCCGCTTTACCGCAATCCGCTGTTTCAGCGGCAGAACCTGCCGCCCTGCGCCTGCGGCAGCTGGGAACCCGGCCAGGATTATGAATCCCTGAACCTGCCGGAGTGCGAGCGGCTGTGCCGCGACGGGATCTGGTTGGAACAGAGCTTGTTTCTGGGGACCGAGAAGGATGTCGACGACATTGTGGAAGCGTGCGGCAAGGTCCAGGCGCTGTCCCAGGACCTGCTGCCGGCGCAGAGCCCCCTGAAGGCGGAAGAGCGGCATTGAAACATTCCCTGAAAATCCTCTGCACCGCAGCCCTGTTCCTCTCCTCTCCCCTCCCCAGCCCCATCCCCCCACACCCCGCACAATCGGGCATAGCCGGACACGCATCGACTGTTGATTTTCTGCGGGGCAAGGCGGGCTTATGAGAAGAATCAGGATTGGGATTATTGGCTCCGGATTCATGGGTCGAACGACGGCCGAAACTGTTACACGCTATCTTAAAGATGCAGAACTGGTTTCCGTTGCGGGTGGTTCACGTGCCGAGGCTCTTGCCAGGGAATACGAGGTAGACTGTGATCTGTCTCCAAGCACCTTGTTTTCGCGCTCGGATATTGACGCGGTGTTCATTCACTCGCCGCATAGTGCGCACGCCGCACAAGTAATTGAAGCGGCCGAGCACGGCAAACATGCACTCGTTGATAAGCCCATGGCAACAAGCGTCGCCGATTGCGATCGGATGATCGAGGCCAGCCGTCGCAATCACACGAGTCTGATGGTCGCCTTTGGGCAGCGGTTCCGCGTGTGCAACATGGTGGCGCGCGACATAATTCAAGACGGGGCCATTGGACGTATCAAAATGATCAGCGAGCGCATGCTTGAGAGCGGAGGTCTCGGAGCCCTGCCACCGTGGCAACGTCGTCCCGAAAATCTGGGTACTCTGATCGGCCACGCCATCCACAACATCGACCGGATACGCTGGCTGACGGGCGCAGAGATTTCCAGCGTCACTGCGCACGTACAACGAGACGCAGTTTCGGGGAATGAGTCTTCGGCGATGCTACTGCTGGGATTAACCGACGGCACGATGGCGACGCTGTGGGAGTCCTGGGACATCGCGAATCCATGCTTTACCTCCAGTGGTTTCGGGGCTTGGATAGTTGGGGAACAAGGAAATTTGGATTTGGATGCTTACGGCAAGCTACGCATGGGCAAAGACGGAAAGTGGGAGGTCGTGGCCGAGCAGGCCCCGGTGGACTGGAAGGGCAAAGGCATGTTGGATGCGGTACGGATGGAGTCCTATCGGCTGCAAGGCGAGGAGTTCTTGGCAAGCATTCGAGAGGGTCGGCCACCTTCGGTTACGGGCGAAGACGGGCGTGCCGCGGTTCAAGTCGCCCTAGCGGCATACCAGTCAGCGGGGGAGGGCCGAACTATCCATCTGAAAGCGTAGAAGTCGCCGGGTAAAAGAACAGGTTCACAGCCGTCGTGCTCTCATTTTAGCCATGTCGGATCGGCCAGATTTGTGGCAGTTGTTTGCCTGGATGTTTAGGATGCCTTGGGTCTAAGATGACTACCTACCACCGACCTTAAAAACTTGCCGTGAAAGGAACAAGGAGAAAACTTCCCACGATGAGAGGGTTCGATGCTATCCCCTCGGGTAAGGAGCTTGCTGAATTGGAAGAGATTTCCACTCTCTCCGGGTTTCGCCCCATGGTGGATTTCCTTCCTTCTTTGCACAGCGCCCCAAAGGCCCGTTGGATTGCGGTAGCCTATTGCCGCAACAATCTTGCCGAACCGTAAAGAACAATACCGTGGGGCACCTCTTGCAGGTCGAATCGAAAGCCGACAGGTACACTCTGGAGATGATCTGCTATCAGCGTTTTCAGTCCGGTATTGCCCCTAACGGAAGCGATTCTGCCTTACGTGCTGGAGTTCAACCGCTCTGTTGCAGAAGATCGCCTGCGTGACCTCGCTGTTGCAATGGGTTTGAACGTTTCCGGCATGTCAGTGCATGACGCAGGTTCAGCCGCTATCGACCGCGTGCGGGAATTGCTCAAGGAAGTCGGTGTTCCCAAGCTCCTGACCGCATTGGGTATCCGGCGTGACATGATTCCCGCCCTTTCCGCAAAGGCCATGGAAGATGCCTGCCACACTTTGAATCCCAGGCCGTGCACGGAGGCCGACATGGCGGCGTTGTACGAAGCGGCTCTGTAATCTCCTCGGTTAGAGAAGCATGCAGAGATCGTGAATCGTCCCGGCGCTTCATTCAAGGTTCTGGCTTTTAATGCAGCGCTCTTGCTCTTTTGGTAAGCTGTAAAGCCAACAGTTTTGAGTTGAAGAATTGTTGGTTTGCTTTCTCGCGTCTCACTTACAATAAATATTTCGAAACGCATTCCGGTATGCCTATTGGTGAAAAATCGGCACGGGGTCTTGCACGAAGGTGGTACTCACGGCTTGAGCGGCCGATTTCTTCACTCTCCCTCATCGGCGGATTCGTTTTTGACGCCCTCACTCTGCAGCGCGTCGATGTCTTCTGGGACAATTTCTGGGTCGCCGCGCACCTCGCAATCGTGACCGTTTGCGCCGTCTGGATCAATCTGCTGGGCAACGCCGCGCACAAAAAAGGAACACCACCGGAAGCGGACCCGCACGAGATTCACTTCTGGCTCGTGAACCTGATGCAGTTTTTCTTCGGAGGCATCCTCTCCGTCTATCTCGTCTTTTACTTCCGGAGCGGCACCATTGAGACAAGCTGGCCGTTTCTTCTGATCCTGGCTCTTGCGTTTGTCGCAAACGAATCCTTGAAGCACCGGTTTGCGCGCCTGTCATTCCAGCTCGCGCTGTTGTTCTTTACCTTCTACGCTTTTGCCATTTATGTCGTACCGATACTGATGCACCAGATCAGCACAAGGGTGTTCCTGATCAGCGGGATTATAAGCGTGGCGGCCATCAGCATTGTCCTTCTGGTCCTCGCGGCTTTTTCCCGCCAGCGGTTCGCGCGACGGACGAAATGGGCCATTGCAGGCTCCATCGCCGGTATCCTGATCATCGTGAACGGACTTTATTTCCTGAACCTCATCCCACCACTTCCCCTGTCCCTCAAACAAGCCGACGTCTTCCACTCCCTGGAGGTGAAAGGTCGGGGCTATTACACAGTAACCGCCGAGAGCCATAGGTTCACAGGGATTAACTGGATTGATTTCCTGCCGCGTTTCTTCGCCATCCGTGAAACCGTCCACGTCAAGCCGGGCGACCCGCTCACGGTTTATACCGCGGTTTTTTCTCCGACTGCGCTGACCACAAAGATCATTCACGAATGGCAGTATTTCGACAGGGCAAGCGGCAAATGGATCACAAGGGCCCGTGTCCCGCTTTCGGTGGTGGGGGGCCGTGACGGAGGCTACCGGACCTTTTCCGCAGCGTCCGCAATCACTCCGGGTCCGTGGCGTGTGGATGTTGAAACTCCTGGCGGCCAGGTGATTGGGCGCTTGAACTTTGATGTAGTCGTGCAAAGCAAGGAGCCGCCGCTTCAAACGAAAACTGCCGGTTAATCCATTCGCCAACATCGCAGGAAGCGCCGGCGGTCAAGC
>JAJYJL010000528.1 GCA_021789565.1 Acidobacteriota bacterium | reverse complement strand
AGCGCGGCGCGGCGGGCGGCGCTCCAAAGTTCATGGAATGGTACGGCGCGTTCGCCCTGATGATCACGCTGATCTGGCTGTACCTGGAAATCCTGCGGCTGCTGTCAAAGTTCCAAAGCAACCGATAATTGTTCCAGACAGACCGGTTAAGTACACGGATCAGAACCTGCAGGATTTGTAATTAAGATCCGCACTTCGATCTTGACCGCCTGCCACACCATACCTTCGAGGCCGCTCGGTTGACATCAATGAGCCAAACCGGATGCGGCAATCTGTAAGTTTTCCTAGCCCCCAGGGATTCCTTTCTGCCTCTAAGGATTTTGGTCCTTCCCTGCCGTAACCTCAACTTATTGATCTGCCAGCACTTGAATCGCGCTGAATCCTCCGGAACCAAACGTGCAAAAGGTCCGGTGAAGGTTCAATGCATTACATGGGCGAAATTAGCCCACAAGGCACGAGCATCCAGGGGCGGGTGTTTGGGTACTATTAGGAACTGCTTTCCTAAAAGAGCCGAGTGCGGACCTTCAGCCCGCGTTGAGTAAAGCTTTCGTGCCGGCAGGTGTGGCGGGGAGAAGCATCCTGACAAGAGGCCCGCGTGCCTGTGGCCTGCGACTAATAATGTCAGGCACAACGGCGAGTGACCAATTGGCCCGTGCCAGGCCCGTCAGTCAACCTGACGAGCATTGCCGTATCAGAATAAGCTGGGTCCCAGATTTAGCCGGGGAGCAGGTCTTTCAATGGATTCACTAGCAAGCAAGAGGCGATTCGCGCTGCCAGCCATTGTTGCCGTGTTGTGGAGTGTTGGGTTTTATCTGTCGCTTGCGGCTGCGCCTTTGATGGGATACTCGGTACTCAGCCACGAAGCGCTGATTGACGCAGCATGGGAACCCTATATCGTTCCCTTGCTGCTCCAGCGTTATCCCAATGCCACACCAGCAGAAATTCAGGAAGCGCATGCCTTTGCCTACGGCGGCTGTGTGATTCAGGATATGGGTTACTATCCGCTCGGCGACAAGTATTTCAGCATGCTGACACATTATGTGCGCAGCGGTGATTTTGTGGAAGCGCTTCTCAATGATTCAAAGGACGTTGATGAATATGCCTTTGCGCTTGGGGCGCTTTCTCATTACGTCGCCGACAATACGGGACATCCCTTGGCGGTCAACGTCTCCGTCCCTCTGATGTACCCTGCGCTGCGCCGGAGGTTTGGCAACCGCGTCAGTTACGAAGATGACCCCACGGCGCACATCATGACGGAATTCTCTTTTGACGTGGTACAGATCACCGGAGCGGGTTACCTTCCAAAAACCTACCATAACTACATCGGATTCAAAGTACCCAAAGCCCTGCTCGGCGAAGCATTTCAGCAAACTTATGGCCTGAAACTGAGCAAGCTTTTCTGGTCAGAACGGCTTTCGCTCTGGATGTACAAAATGAGCGCCAGTGAGATTATTCCCGAACTGGGTCAGATCGTCTGGCGCCACAAAAGAAAAGAGTTCCAGCGTGCTGATCCGAAGATTGTCACCGCAAGATTTTCCTATCGCCTTGCCGCAGAGAATTATGAGGTGGTTCCGGGAAGAAGAAGTAAATTCCACCGCCTCAAACCCTGGAGGTGGCGCTGGCGAGCAGAGATCAAGCGAGAAGACATCCAATTCGTATCCAAGGCTCTGGTGCTGTTTGTTGAGGTGATGCCGAAAGTCGGCCCCTTGCGGACGCTTCAGTTCAAACCTCCAACGGTCCGGGTCCAGGACTTATTCATAGAGGCTTTCGACGTTTCTGTCGTTCGCTATGAGGCTGACCTGTCGGGGCTGCCAGATGGCCAGTTGATTCTGAAGGACGATAATCTCGATATAGGACGACCAGCCCGCGCAACGCGATATTCTCTTGCTGACGAGACTTATGCACACCTCTTGAATGGCCTTGCAAAACATCGATTCCGCAATTTGACTCCCGAACTTCGCGAGAATATTCTCGCCTACTACAGTAACCTCAATGCGCCCGCTATTGCGAAGGCCCATCCCCGGAAATGGAAAAGGACCCTGCTTGAGCTTTCCGCTTTGAGATCCGCGCCAGTCGAAACCCGAATTGCTTCTCACTAAGAAAGCACACGGCACAAGGACGAAGTCCTGGCTGCCACTTAATCCGTATCAAGAATCCCTTCAAATTTCTTTCGCGACAGATACCGCTTTGGTATAATCGCGCCAGTGGGGAGGGGACCCCAATGAAAAATTCAATTGAACCGCTCTGGACAGCAGAGGGCCTGCTTGTCTCTCTCGAACGGGGCGAGAAGTTCTTTGTCCTGGACGTGCGGAACCGCGACGAGTTTGAGAGGTTCCGCCTGGAAGGGCGTGAGCCGCTGCCAACCTTCAACGTTCCTTACTTTGAAATGTTGGAGCTGGGCGGCCAGGACGAGATGGTGGATTCCGTGGTGGCCTGCGTCGAGCAGCACCTGGACGGCCAGATTCCGCGCGACCTGCCGGTGCTGAGCGTGTGCGCCAAGGGCGACACTTCCGAATACGTCCGTCAGGGACTGGAGCGGCTGGGCTACGTGAGCGCTAACCTGAAGGGCGGCATGAAGGCCTGGGGGGATTATTATTCGACCCGAGTGGTGGTTGAGACGCCGGAACTTGCCATTTACCAGGTGAGCCGTCCCGCGCGCGGCTGCCTCAGCTACGTAGTGGTGGGCGACGGCCAGGCGCTGGTGATCGATCCGCTGCGCCACCTTCATCCTTATCAGGAGCTGGCGCGGAACAAAGATTTCGAGATTGCAAGCGTGATGGACACGCACGGCCACGCAGACCACATCAGCGGAGGCACGGCGCTCGCCGCCGAAAGCGGCGCTCCCTATCATTTGCACCCTTACGACGCTATCCATCCGATGGACGTTCTTCCCGCCACGATTCCCTACAACGCCATCCGCGACGGCCAGATTTTCAAAGTGGGGCAGGTGGAACTGGTAGCGATTCACATTCCGGGGCACACGCTGGGCCTGGTGGCCTTGCGGATTGATGACCGCTACCTTTTCACCGGAGACAGCATCTGCATCGGCTCGATTGCGCGGCCGGACCTGGGCGGCAAGGCTGCAACCTGGGCGCCGCTGCACGGCCGGTCGCTACGCAAGCTGGCGGCGCTGCCGGGAAGAATTGTTGTGCTGCCGGGACACTTCAACAGCCTTGCGGAAGGAAATGATGACGGACTGTTTGCCGCGACGCTCGATGAGTTGAAGCAGAGTAATCCCGGCCTGCAACTGCTGGCCCGGGAAACCGAGGAGGGTTTTGTCCGTTACCTGCTGCAAAACCTTCCTCCGTTCATGCCCGAGTACGTTAACATCAAGAGGGTGAATGCCGGGTTGCTCGCGCCCTTGGAGGATGAAGCCTCCCAGCTTGAACTTGGGAAAAACGTTTGCGGGCTCGCTGCATCCGGAAATTGCCAGGGGGATACGAAATGAGCCAGCCTTTTGACAAGCTGTTTGACGCGCGCGGCATGAACTGCCCCATGCCTCTGATCAACGCGCGAAAAGAAGCCGGAAAAATGGAGCCGGGACAGGTGCTGAAGGTGCTGGCCAGTGATCGCGGATCGGTTGCGGACTTTCAGGGCTGGGCCAAGATCGCAAAAAACGTGGAGCTGCTGGGCCAGGAAGAAGAATCCGTGGACGGTGCCAACGTCTACATCCATTACGTCAAGCGAATCTCTTGAGGAGGTGCGCCGATGGAAACCAGCATTGATACGAGAGCCGGCGAAGACAAATCCCGCGTGCAGGCACTGGAAGAAAAGGTGCAGGAACTCACCCGGCGGCTGCAGGACCTGGAAGAACGCACGCCGGAAGACCGCGTGGCGATTGTCGTTTTCTCGGGCGACCTGGACCGCGTGCTGGCGGCATTTGTGATCGCCACGGGCGCCGCCGCCATGGGCCAGCAGGTAAGCATGTTCTTCACCTTCTGGGGACTGAGCGTTCTGAAGAAGGGCTCGGAATTTTCCGGCAAGACATTCTTTCAGAAAGCTATGGCCATGATGTCGCCGTCATCGAGCCTGGAGCTTCCCGTCTCAAAGATGAACTACTTCGGCGTGGGCGCCAAAATGCTGCGGGCCATGATGAAGGAAAAGAATGTCAGCTCGCTGGAAGACATGATCTCGCTGGCCCGTGAGCTGGGCGTGCGCGCCATCGCCTGCGAAATGTCGCGCGACGTGATGGGCATCAAGGATTCCGAGCTTGTCGCCGGGCTTGAGCACGGCGGCGTCGCAAGCTTTCTTGCCGACTCGCTGAAATCACGCACCAGCCTGTTTATCTGAACTTTCCCAAAAGCTAAAACCCGCGGCACAAGAAGGGTGTCGTGTCTACCATGCTGAAGCCGCGGCCCACTTATCTCAGGGTGACGATGGTAGCGCCCCAACCGCCCGCCTGCTCGGGAGCGTCCCCGTAGGAGGTAACATACGCCGTTCGGGCCAGCACCGCGCGGACGATTCGGCGCTGCACACCGATGCCGCGCCCATGAATAATACGAATGTTTTTCAGGCCCATGTTGCGGGCCTCTTCAAGGTAAGCCTCCACCACCTCTTCCACTTCCTTCGGTCGCACAGAGTGCAGGTCAAAAACGTCGGTGATGGGAATGCGAACGGGCTCTTCGTCAGGCGGCATGGCGCTTCCGGCATTATGCTAACACGAAGCAACGAAGTGGAGTGTTGCCGCCACATAGGCTTCAACGGTTCATGGCAATGTTTTGACTATCTTTTTTCGCAGGAAGTTTCCTGATTTCGCTCTCGAACTGCTCCTTGCTCATGACGCAAATGTGGTAAACAGCGGTGCTGCAATAGCGCCACGAGCGCCGGGTGCGTTGTTCGGACCTGCTGCAAGCAGGCTTTCGTTACTTGGAAATATCGTTTCGCCCGGCCGCCGCGTTCCTGTGCAATCTTATCCGGCGTTTGACGCTGGAAGGTGCCGAGTGGCGCGGGCTGTTATAATCACTTGTCATGCGTCCTGAGTTCACGGGGATTGCCTTTGAGGATCCAGCAAAAGCCGAGAGCAACGTCGAACGCCTGACGGGGCGGTTGGCTCCAGGGCTGGCGGTTCCGGTGGCGTCGCTGCTGGCGCATTCGCCTGACCCTGACGGAGCCTTGAATCTGCTGGAGCGCTACGTGCTTGGCGCGCCCAAGGACGTACTGAAAGACCTGGCCCGCTATCCCACCGCGCTGACCTACCTGGTGGCCATTTTCGGTTACAGTACTTTTCTGGCAGAGAGCTTCTTTGCCGACCCTTCCCTGCCGGCACAGTTTGCGCGCGACCGCAAATTCACCAAGCTGAAATCGCGGGAAGAGCTGATGCAGGACTACGCGCGGTTTGCCACCACGCATCCGGACGTGTGGCTCTCAGCGCAACTGGCGCGCTTCAAGCGGCGAAACTATCTGCGCATTGTTCTGAAAGACGTGCTGGGGCTCTCCACGCTGGGTGAGACCACGCTGGAGCTTTCCATGCTGGCGGACGTGATGCTGTGGAACGCCCTGATTTTCTGCGACCAGGAGCTGGAAAAGCGCTACGGCCAGCCCCAGTATCGCGACGCACAGGGCCGCATTGTGCGGAGCGGCTTCAGCATTGTCTCGCTGGGCAAGCTGGGCGGGAACGAGCTCAACTACAGTTCAGACATCGACCTGCTTTTCCTCTATGAAAGAGACGGAGAGACGGCGGGCGGCAGCGAACCCGACTCCATCATCAGCAACAAGGAATATTTTGTGCGGCTGGCCCGCGCCATCACGCGCACCATCACGCAGTCGACTCCGCAGGGTCAGGTGTTTCGGGTGGACCTGCGCCTGCGTCCTGAAGGCGAAATGGGCGACCTGGCCATCAGCCTGAAATCGGCGCTGGAGTATTACGCAAGGCGCGCGCGCGAGTGGGAACTGCAGATGCTGATCAAGGCCCGGCACTCGGCGGGGCAGACGCGCGTGACCCGCGAGTTCCTGCGCGGAGTGGAACCGCACATTTACGGCTCGCCTGCCGATTTTGCCGCCGTTGAAGCCGTGCTGCTGTCGCGCGAAAGAATTTCACGGAAGCTGGAGCACAGCCAAAGCGACGCCATCGACGTCAAGCTGCACCGGGGCGGCATTCGCGACATTGAATTCCTCACCCAGTGCCTGCAGCGACTGCGCGGCGGCGAGGACCGCTGGGTAAGGTCCGGCGGAACCTTGCTGGCATTGCGCAAACTGAATGACAAGGGATGGATCAGCGACCGTGATTACGCGGCCCTGGTGAGCGCCTACGAATTTCTCAGAAACGTGGAACACCGCGTGCAATTTGAGTTGGGACTCC
>JAJYJL010000527.1 GCA_021789565.1 Acidobacteriota bacterium | reverse complement strand
TGTGATATACAATTATCGGAGGTTCTGAATTCCTGACCTTTGGGGCTTTTGCGCAGGGAGAAGCAAGGCGATGTTTGCGACCCATCGAAGCCAGCATATTTCCGGAAACGTAGTTAGTTCTCAGTTTGTTCAAGCGCATTTCGGAATCTCCCCCTTGTGTTTGCTTGTTGCGCTTTGGATGCTCCTGATACCTACGGCATCGTGCACCCGCTCTGCCGCAGAGTCTGCGCATGCGAAAGATTCTCAAGCGTCCGAGTTCAAAATTGAGAGCATGGCGTTTAAAGAGGGCGCGGAAATCCCCAAGAAGTTTACCTGCGAAGGCGAGGATATCTCTCCTGCCCTTCATTGGTCACATCCTCCGCGCGGCACCCAAAGTTTCGCTCTTATCGCCGAGGATCCGGATGCGCCTTCGGGCACCTGGATTCATTGGGTGGTTTATGATCTCCCCGCGCGGTTGCGTAGACTCCCCGACAATGTGCCGAAACGGGGCGAAATCCCCGGAGGAGGCGCGCAAGGGCGAAACGACTTTGGGCGGATCGGTTATGGGGGGCCATGCCCGCCGGTAGGCAACGCTCACCATTACTTCTTCAAACTCTACGCGCTGGATAAAATGCTTCATCTCCAACCGGGTGAAGGAAAGAACGAAGTGCTTGATGCCGCCAAAAGCCATGTTCTTGGCACAGCTCAATGCATGGGTCTGTTTAGGCGGTAAAAGCCCGGGCGAGTGGAGGCTGTACCCGCCGCCCCTTTCCACAAGAACTTCCTTAACTTTGGAGATTAGCATCTTGGCCGGAGGCCGCGTTGTAATCCTTTATTGCGGGGACTCCCGGGAACATCTTACCTCACGGCTTTCGAGGGGCTTGACCGAAGCCGCAGCTTTGCATTTAAAATGGTTTTGGGTCGGCGAGTCCGGTCGGGAAACCCCGGTTTCCGGCTGCCCAGAAGCGGTTTCCCCCCACGCATCAAGGGACGGAACTTTCCGCCGCATTGTCAAAGCCGGAATCCTGCTGTTTCCTGGAACGATCCTTCCGGAGATAGCAGCTTAGACTTATTGGGAGGAGCTATCTGCGGTGAGTGAAAAGTCAGCAGTGGGCACGCGCGGGGAAGAGAAACAGAATGATGCGAACGCCTCGTTAGATCGGGAGCAGGACGCTATTTATCAGAACGGAAACCTTGTGGGGCGCGTCGTGGATCCAGAGGTTGACGGGGAGGCCAAAGAGGTTCGCTTTGGTGAGGTTTACGACAGCGATCGTCTGCTGATTCCGGAAGAGTGTGAATTCCAAAATTACAGAATTATCATCCAGCGGATCGGCTATGCTTCGAAAGTTGAAAATCGCTCGGACCGCACGGGAAGGGTGCTTCGCGGATGTGTTGCAGATATTCTAGGACGTCGCGAACAGTGACCGGGCAGCCAGGTCTCCTCTACTGAACCTGGACTTCGCGGACGGAAGGTCGAAGGCCTCCGCGCGCCAGGTTGCCCATGCGCCCGCGCACTCCCGCAACTTCTTTCCGGATGTTTCCCCACGTCTGCTCGGGAATTGACAGGAAAACGCGCACGATGTCGGGATCGAATTGCTTTCCCGATTCCCTGATGATTTCTTCTCGCGCTGTAGAAAATGGGAGCGCCTGGCGGTAGGGACGGTCGGATGTCATGGCGTCCAGTGTGTCCGCAACTGCAAAGATTCTAGCTCCAAGGGGAATCTCCTCGGATGTTAAGCCTTGCGGATACCCCGTTCCGTCGTACCGTTCCTGATGGGTCAGGACGATTTCCGCGGCCGTTGAGAGAAAGGGAATACGGCTGAGGAGCTCATAGCCGATTCGGACGTGGGTTTGCATTACCGTCTGTTCTTCCGAACTCAGTTTTCCTTCTTTCAGCAGGATCGAATCAGGAATCCCAATTTTTCCTATGTCGTGCAGATAGGCGCCCCGTGCGATGGTCTTCAATTGTTCCAGAGTGCAACCCATGGCGCGGGCGATTTCCAGGCAATAGAGGCTCACGCGCCGGGAGTGTCCGGCGGTTTCCGTATCGCGTAAATCGAGCGCAGCTCCCAGGGCCTCAAGGGTGTCATCGTATGTGTGCTCAATTCTCTTGCTGGCAATCTGGAGTTGTCGAGTTCTCTGATCGACGATCTCCTCCAGGTGCTCTCGGTATTTTTCCAATTCTGCTTCCAACAGTTTCTTTTCAAGGGCCCGGCGGACGCTGCCTACTGCTGCATCCAAGTGGAAGGGCTTTACCAGATAGTCGTCCGAGCCCAGCTTCATTGCTTCGACAGCCACCCGGATATCGTCTTCGCCAGTGGCCATCAGGAACGCGATGTGGGGGTGATTTTTCCGGGTTTCTTCGAGAAGCTTGAGCCCGGTCATCCCCGGCATCTTCATATCCGAGATTATAGCATCAAAATGTTTTCTTCCCAGCCAATCAAGCGCCTCTTCACCGCTTGAGCACCCTTGCCAATCGAACCCGCTTCTGCCCAGTTTCTCTCCCAGCAGTTCCCAAACTGGCGCCTCATCGTCAACAACTAAAACTCGCGGGTTCGAATCACTGTTATTCATCTTGACATCTCCCCAACAACTTATGACTGCGTCTGCCATGATTAGGATGGCTCGCTTAGTCCCGTCCGCCCCCGTGCAACGGAGGAGTGCCTGGGACTGGGACCGCGCATTTCGTTCCTTCTTGCGTTTAGAGGTCACAGGTTCAAACGCACTTGCTCCTGCAACTTGCTTCTGCGCGCTTTTCTTAGACCCGGCGGGGTCCTAATGCGCGGGGGCTTCTGACTGACTGCACCGCATTCTTTGTCTACTATCGGAGTCTAGATTCGAAAGCGTTAGAGGGCAAAGGCGAAATCCGGCGTGACAGGTCAGGGAAAGAAATCCGCCAAAAGGTTTTTTCAAGCGTCCCAGGTTAACAGCAGAATCGTAATATACTGATTCCATAGAGAAAGCTATTGTCCGTTTGACTCGGAACGCAAGACGCTCCGGGGCAAGATGCTGGTTGTTTGATGACGAAGCCGCGACCTGGAGAGGCGAAAATGCTGGAAAAGGCGGGAGTAAAATCATAAGCGATGCCCTCTGGAAGTTGCGTTTTTTCCTCCATGCTAGGCGAGAAAGAGATTCAAATTGTTGATCCGGCAACATCTAAAAACTCTCGCAACAGGCGATACAAGGTCTTACTCGGGTTGACGCCTGCCATTCCGTCAGGATATCTTCTGGACGGAACGCGACAGCAGTCAAGTCCGTGATTTCCAGGTGGCCAAACGGAGGGTGCCCACAATGAAGTTGCATCATGTGATTGAAGCTCAACAATTCGACCTGCCGGGTATGAACCATTTGTTCAGCGTCACCGAAGAAATGGAACGCGTCGTCGCACGCGGTGGCACAGACGACTTTCACTCCCGGTTGATGGCTACGCTTTTCTATGAGCCCTCCACCAGGACGCGCTTTTCTTTTGAGGCTGCCATGCAGCGGCTGGGTGGGCGGGTTATTTCAACTGAAAATGCCGCAGAATTCTCATCGGTCGCGAAGGGCGAGACTCTGGAAGATACCATCCGCATTGTGAATGGCTATGTGGATGTCATTGTGCTACGCCACAATGAGGTCGGAGCGGCCAGGCGGGCGGCAGCGGTTTCGCGAGTGCCCGTGATCAACGCCGGCGACGGGGCGGGCCAGCATCCAACCCAGGCTTTGCTTGACTTGTACACAATCCGGAAAGAGATTGGCTCGATCGATGGGCTCAAGATTGCCATGGTGGGCGACTTGGCCCAAGGACGCACTGTTCGCTCCCTCGCATACCTTCTGAGCAAATTCAAGGATGTCCAGATGTACTTTGTTGCTCCGTCTCTGCTGAAGATGAAAGAGGACATTCTGGAACATCTGCGGGAGCATGGGACCTGGTTTGCCGAGGATGCGATGCTGGACCGTGTGTTGCCGGAAGTCGACGTCGTTTATCAGACACGCGTCCAAAAGGAGAGGTTCGGCGACCGGATTGCTGATTATGAGAGTTGCCGTGACGTTTATGTGATCAACCAAGCCTCCCTGCAACTGATGAAGTCAGATGCCATTATCATGCATCCCCTACCTCGCCTGGGTGAAATCGCCATGGAAGTGGATCAGGACCGCCGCGCGGCTTATTTCCGGCAGGCCCAAAATGGTCTGTTTGTCCGCATGGCGCTGCTAGCAACTCTCCTGAATTGAAGGGTTTGTCTCTGGCACTTCAGTACTAGTACTCAGGTAGCCTTGCCTAAAACATGCCACTTCGCATACTCTTTGTACCGAAAGCAGAAAGATCCGTAGGATCGGGAACCGGGGTAATCTGAAAGCGGAGGGTTTGAACGATGGGAATTGGTGAGCGAATCCGGGCGCTGCGAGAGCAGCAGCAGCTTTCGCAAGGCGATATTGAAGAACGGACGGGCCTGCTGAGATGTTACATCTCGCGAGTGGAGAACGGTCATACGGTGCCGTCCCTGGAAACGCTGGAGAGATTCGCCGGAGCTCTGGATATGCCTCTTTACAAGCTTTTCTACCATGCCGAAGACCCAGCGCAGAACAGTTCCGTACCTCACCTTACGCTCGAAAGTCTTTCCCGGGAAGAAGGCGCAGTAGGATCAGAAGCCAGGTTCCTGTTGAAGTTTCGCGAACTCCAAGAGCACCTTTCTCCGACAGACCGGAACGTGTTGTTGGCGCTTGCCAAGAAGATGGCCGTTCGCACGGTAAGTTCTGAAGGATAGTATTCAAAAAGCGTGCACTGCGCAGGAGTATATCCGGGGAACGGTCGCTCAAGTTGCCAGGTACATTTGGAAGCCGGAGGCACCGGGTTCATCTCTAACCCTAAACCCTACTAATTGGTGCTTGAGAGTGCTTTTCGAAGAGGTCTCTTCTTCTAGATCTGTTTGATAACCTCGGCCGTTCCTTTTTTGATAACAACCTGTCCTCGTCAAATAACATCCAATAGCCTTAAGATAGTGTTTTGAGCCGCAAAATGCAGGGAAGCACCATTCCTGGTGCCGAGAGAGGCTTTTGTGCTGAAGCTGATGTTAAGGCAACTTCTGCATCATCCGGTCAGGATGTTTCTGTCGATGGGGATGATCAGCGTGGCCTTATTGCTCGGTCTTGTGATGAAGGGTTTATCGACCGGGGTTATGGAGGAAAAGATCCACCGAACAGAAGGCATCGGGGCGGATCTGATGATTCAACCACCTCATTCGTCTTACATTTTAGGCCTTGGGGAAAACGTGATGCCGGACTCAATGGCCCAGAAGATTTTAGAAGTCAACGGCATTGCGGCAACAACTCCCACGGCCACCAATGTCAGCTTTACCAACCGTTTTGAGGCCGTGTTTGGGATCGATCTTCCGAGTTTTAACCGCGTGACCGGAGGATTCAAGTTCCTGCGGGGCGGGCCTTTTACGGGACCATACACAGCCCTCGTTGATGATGTCTATGTCAGTACGCATCATGTACAGGTAGGTAGCACTCTGGATATTTTGAACCACCATTTTACGGTCTGCGGGGTCGTCGAACACGGCAAGGGCGCACGGGTGTTTATTCCTCTGAAGACGCTTCAAGACTTAGTGGCCCCCGGCAAATGCGCTGTCATCTTTGTGAAATGCACGTCGCCAGGCTTGGCCGCAGAGGTTCAGAAACGGTTGCGGGAGTTTGAGGGTGGCGCCTTGAGTGGGTATGAGATTACCAAAATGAGCGATCTTACTTCGCTCATCACGCCTTCCTCTTTTCTCGGACTGCGGCAGTTCCTTCTGGTGGTGGTCGTATTCGCGGGGGTTATCAATTTCCTGGTTATTTTCCTGGCTCTTTACGTACAAATGCTCGGACAAACGCGTGAAATCGGAATTCTGCGCGCCCTCGGCGCAAGCCGTCGGTATATGCTGAACATGTTTCTGGGAGAAGCTTGCTTGCTGTGCTTGTTCGGCGGAGGGCTTTCGCTGATTCTCTATCTTCTAACCAAGACAATCATTCTCTCTATTTATCCGGCGCTCAGCTTTTTGCTGCCCATGGATTCCCTCTTGTGGATAGGAGCCATAACGCTTGCCAGTGCTGTTCTGGGCGGGGCATACCCGGCCTATCGGGCCAGCACCAGTGAGCCGATTGCCGCACTTGCTTATGAATGAGGCAAATGAAAGCGCAAACCGAAATACACGGCCTGTCATTGAAGCCCGGAGGCTGACCAAAGTCTATGATCATCACTCTCCGTCATCGCCTGCTGTCAACGGACTGGACCTGAAAGTCTGGGCGGGCGAATTTGTGGCCATCATGGGGGCATCCGGTTCCGGTAAGTCGACACTGCTCTATCTGATTGCCGGCTT
>JAJYJL010000526.1 GCA_021789565.1 Acidobacteriota bacterium | reverse complement strand
TCAGATTTGCCGCGGGATCGAGGTTCACGCTGATCGAGCCGCCGGAGGTCATGAGCTCGCCTCCCTGGTTGTTGCCGCGCGCGAACGTTGCATTGATGGAGCCGCCCGACGTGTGCGCCTCTACGCGTCCCGACACGCCGTCAATGCGGATGGGGCCGCCGCTGGTGTTCGCCTGGAGCGTCCCGGTCAAAGAATTCACGGTGATGCCGCCGCCCGAGGTCCCAAGATCGGCGTCGCCCTGCACGTTCTGGATGCGGACGCCACCTCCCGAAGTGCGCGCCAGAACATTTCCTTGAACGCCGGAGGCGTCAATCGAGCCGCCCGAAGTGCGCAGCTCCTGCGCGCCCTGGAGTGATGACACCGAGACCGACCCTCCGCCGGTCTTGACGTTGACGCGCGTCTGGGACGGCACCGTGACCTCAAAGTGCAGGTGAATGTTTGAGAACCACTGGAAGGTCTTCCGTCGCGCCGTGACTCGTGCCACGCCGCCGGTTGATTCGAAATTGAGGTCGTATACGGACTGCAAATCGTCGCGGTTTGAGGTGACGACGATCCTGGCGCCTGAGGCGCTGGAACCCGTCACCGTCACGCTCCCACCGTCTGACTGAAGCACAAATTGGCCGCCCGGCGCCAGATCCAGCGTCTTTTCAATGCGCGTATCGGCGCACGCCGCAACACTCAACGCCATCAAGGCGATAACCAGCAAGCCTATCCTTTTCGTTTTCATGATCTCCTCCGCGTTAAGAAAACCCCACTAAAAATCAATACGCGCCGACAAAGGCAAATGTTCTAAGTTTTGCTGGATTTTTGAAGTGGCGTGTGGCCGGCGCACTTCGTAGCCGCGGACAGCGCCGCCCAGTCCGTGGGCCTTTGCCTCAGAAGAAACAGCCGCAGTCAGAAAATCACTGACCGGCGCTTCCCTCCTAAACCCACCAAATTCAGAGTGTTGTAATTCGTGCAAGAAGCTTGTCAGTTTTTCGGGTCAGCCAGCCTCTTATATGGTGATAGGATTGCGGTCAAAGCCATGTGTCCCAGTCTACTTAACGATGTCGAGTTGGTTAGCGAGAGCCTTGGGGGTAATCGCGACGCCTTCGGGCACATTGTTGCGCGTTACCAAACACTCATTTGTTCGTTGGCTTACAGTGCCATCGGTAATGTAAGCCAGAGCGAAGATTTGGCGCAGGAAACTTTTGTCATCGCCTGGCAGAAAATGCGGGATCTGCGCGACCCGTCGAAATTGCGCTCCTGGCTTTGCAGCATCGCGCGGAATCTAATCAATCATACTCTGCGCCGACAAGGACGAGAGCCAAGTTGCGCCGCTGAGTCGTTAGAGTCTGTGCGCGAATCGCACTCACCGGAGCCGCTGCCGGTGGAGCGCGCTATCAGCAGTGAAGAGGCTGAAATCCTCTGGCGTTCGCTTGAACGAATCCCTGAAACTTATCGAGAAGCCCTGGTTCTGTTTTACCGCGAACATCAGTCCGTTGCGCGAGTGGCACAAGCTCTGGATCTAAGTGAAGATGCAGTACACCAACGCCTGTCGCGTGGACGAAAGCTGTTGCAGGAACAGGTGCTGGCCTTTATCGAAGGTGCCTTGGAACGAACGAAGCCCGATAAGACATTCACGCTTGGTGTCGTTGCGGGTCTGCCATTACTTTCAGCGACATCCAAGGGTGCAGCTGCCGGCGCGACCGCAGCCAAGAGCGGCGCGATAGTGAAGGCAACAGGTACGGGTTCTTTGCTCGAATCCGTGTTCAAAGCTTCTCTTCCTATGGTCTCAATCCTTTCTTTGGGCGGCTATTTCGGCTACAAAATGGGCCGCGATGCAAGGCAATCACCACGGCAGCGCGAGTCGGTGGTTACATTCTGGCGCGTTGTGGTCGGAAGCCTTGCCGTGTTCTTCGCGCTCCCGTTTTTGCTCGTTCTTGTACGGGCGGCCTTTCCTATTGTGTCCAAGGGAAACCTCTACGCCGGATTGACCATCTGGCTGGGACTGATGTACGCGGTTGTTCCGGTAGCCCTGGTCCTTTGGGCGTGGCAGCGCCGTCACGGATTACCCCGGCAACCGAACGCCGGAAAAGAAACGCAAGAGGGAAAGCAAAGGTCGTTCAATCGGTGGGTCGCTTTGGCCATGATTGGGGCGGGCTGCATCCGCGCCCTCAGTGTGAGCGATGCCGGTGGGAAGGTCCAACCCCCGAAAACGGAGCAGGTCCGCAAACTCATTATGGAAGGCAAGAACAAGGACCTGGCGTTTTCCGTCTTCCAATACCAGAACGGCACGAGATTTTTGCTCATCAAAATGCGCGAAAATGGAAAGCAGTCCAACTCTGTTGCACCCGTGGACAACGGCACGCTCGCATTGTTGAAGGATAACGGAATAGTGTGCCCGACATATTTTCAGGGCCGTGATTTCGAGATTTTCGGGTGGCCTGGCCGATATCTCATCTTTCTTTGCATCTTCATTTTGGTGATGGGCACCGTCGTGCTCCTTGTGCGTCCTGCGAAAGATCACCCAAAACACGCTTGGTGATTAAAGGCACTGGTCAGTTACAGGCGGGTAGATACAAGCGCAGGGTTTCAGCCCGCTGATACTCCTCCCTTTTTTCAATTTCCAAAACAGTAAAGGAAGAGTCGAAGGGCACAGACTCAGCTACAGCTTCCGGTGCTGGCGCCGCCGCTCGTCTGCAATATCACAACTCAGAATCGTGATTTGCAGGTTGGCCTTGACAACGATTGGCAGGGCATGAGAATCAAACTGTTACGAGGAGCCTGCAGCCGATGCGCAAGCTGATGCTGGGAGGGCCAATCCCCAGCCTGATGCGGCGGAGTTTCCTGTTGCCCGTGTAGACCGCGAGCCTGTGCCTCCGGGTCCAGACGATCGGGTATGGGTCTTGGAAGACACCGCAAAGCAATTGCTGGGACGGGGGATTCGACTGGCGCGATAACGGTTTGATGCGTGTCGGCGGTTACTCATTGCCGGTGATGATGCAGTTTATTCTTGAATGCGGAGGGCCAGGATCATGAGTGAAAAAATTAAGTATGACTTCGAAGGGGGCAGCCGGTCAACTCGAAAGCTTTCTCGCCGCAAATTTCTGGCCGGGGCCACAACGGCGGCAGCATTTTCAGTGACGTCGGGCGGACTTCTGGCAGGCGCCGAGCGAGGAGGCCCATCGGGCGCAGCGGCGGCCCGTGGAAATGGTCCGGCCACCGGCACCATCCGCGTGGACGCCACGCCGGGGCGCGAGACGAGTTCATTCATTCCCAATAAGGCGCTGGGCACTTCCATTGACATGCTGGGTTACAAGTCCGTCGACAAACTTTACACCGAGCCGATCATCAAGAAATGCCTCTCTGCCGGCTGGGGACCCATGACCTACCGCCAGCATACGGAATTGCAGATTGCCGCCTGGCACTGGAATCCCACGGGAACCTGGAGCGACGCCGCCGGCAAGCAAGGTTATTTCACAGGCAGCTCCGAGCTGGCGGAGCCTATCCGCCACTCTTACGGTTACCATTTGCCCCACCGCGGCAACACGCGGAACAATGGAACCCTCTCGGGTTTTTCCCGCCTGAACGACGGCGACCCCAACACCTATTGGAAGAGTAATCCCTATCTTGCCGAGCGGTACACCGGCGAGAGCGATTCCCTGAACCCGCAATGGGTGGTGATTGATCTGGGAGCTGAAGAACCGGTCACGGCCATCCGCATCGATTGGGCCAATCCCTTTGCGCGCGCCTACGAGGTGCAATACTGGACGGGCAATGATGACCCCATGAACAAGCCCGTCGGCGGCCTTTGGAACGCTTTCCCCAACGGCATGGTGAAAGACGGCCAGGGCGGCAGGGTAACGCTGAAGCTTACGCAAATTTCCATCAACACGCGCTTTCTGCGGATTGTGATGACGGAATCTTCCCACACGCCTGACACCCACGGTGCGGGCGATCCGCGGAACTCCGAGGGATTTGCGATCACAGAACTTTACGCAGGCACGCTCACCGAGCGTGGAGAGTTCGTGGACCTGATGCAGCATTCACCGGACCAGAACCAATCGCCGACTTATTGTTCTTCCATTGACCCGTGGCACTCAGCATCCGACCTGCACTTGGAGGGCGGCGACCAGACAGGCTTCGACCTGTTCTTCACAAGCGGCGTCACCAATAACCTGCCGGCCATTATTCCCATTGCCATGCTTTACGGGATTCCGGAGGATGCCGCGGCGCAAATCCACTACCTGAAGAAGCGCGGCTACCCGGTGTCTTACATCGAAATGGGCGAAGAACCGGACGGGCAGTATGCCATGCCCGAACACTACGCAGCGCTCTATATCCAGTTTGCCACGGCAATCCACCGCCTGGTGCCGGAGGCCAAGCTCGGAGGGCCGATTTTTACAGGACAAAACGAAGACATCAAGATCTGGCCGGATGCTCAGGGCCGGACATCCTGGCTGGGCCGGTTCCTGGACTATCTGAAGTCCCACGGCCGGATTGAAGACCTGGCCTTCATGTCGTTTGAGCATTACCCCTTTGCACCGTGCGAGGTGACCTGGGCGGACCTCTACCGCGAGCCGGAACTGGTGAGCCACATGCTGGATGTGTGGAGGAACGACGGCCTGCCCGAAAACGTCCCGATGATCATCACGGAGAGCAATCTTTCCTGGGGCCTCAACCGGTCGTTCGTGGATATTTTTGGCGCGCTCTGGCTTGCCGAGTACGTGGGCGCGTATCTCAGTGCGGGCGGCGACGGAATCTACTACTTCCAGTTTTTCCCCTTGCCGCTCGGCCGTGGATGCCACGGTTCAGGGACGTTTGGCCTGTTCGTCGCCGATAAGAACTTCGAGGTCAAGCAATATACATCGCAATACTTCGCGGCCCGGCTCATCAACCTGGAATGGGTCAAGCCCGGCGGCGAAAGTCACCATTGTTTCCGGGTATCGACAGATATCCGGGACGCGGTGGGAAATGAAATCCTGGCCGCCTATGCTTTGCACCGGCCTGATGAAGAGTGGTCGCTGATAATTGTCAACCGCGACCAGGAAAACGCCCACGAGGTGCGCGTTGTGTTCGAAAACCATGCCGCCCATCAGGAACGCGCTTTCTCAGGCCCGGTCAGAATGGTGTCTTTTGGAACAGAACAGTACCGTTGGCACTCAAACGGTAGAGAGGGCCACGCCGATCCCGACGGGCCACCGGCAACGAGGACGCTGCAAGGCGAAGCCGGAGCGTCTTTCACGATCCCAAAGGCTTCTCTCACGATTTTGCGTGGTAAAATCGAAGCTTGAACTAACATCACGCCTTGATTTAACCGAAACCTTTCAAATTTGGGATGTTCCCTCCGCATGATTTCGCCGCCTGGCGCGGCATCACGCATTGGAGCGCCTGCGACGCCGTGCCGGAAGAAGTTGGTAGCCATCTCTGAGGGCACCGTGCTGTCTGCGAGCTCTTGCCTCAGCAAAAGGGAGCCCCCTCCAGAAAACCACTGGGCATACCTACCGGTCGGCCTCCTTAAAATATAGGCCAACAGGACTAAGAATCAGCCTAATAATGTGTCCTACATATGGAATTTTATTCTTTGGGAACCACAATCTGTTGTGTTAGGATTGCGCGGGGGAGGTTTCAATGAAGAGCGTGGGTCGGATAAACCTCTATGGGTTGCCACGGGCGGGCATCAGATTCAGCAATCGCACCTTCACAGAGCCGGCACCATTCGCCCTGGCGATTCCGCCCGTTTCGTCCGGGATTTATGTGATTCTGGCAGCTGACCCCACATGCAAGCCCCGCCCCTTCCGGGCAATATATTTTGGAGAGTCCGGCAACTTCCTTGATGGTGTCACGGAAAAGCACGAGCGTTATGAAGACTGGACCCTGGAAGCAGGCGGCGTCGCCAACACCTATGTGGCGTTCTGCCCAACTCCTCTTCTGAAGCAAGAACAACGCCGCTGGGTTGAAAACGACTTGATTGCCCGATACTGTCCCGTCTGCAACCTCAAAGACGACCAGGAACCTATCGCCTACCAATCGCTGCTCGGAATCGCGAAGTAAGCCCAGCGCTCGAACCTGCGCCACGCGCCCTCGGCCCTCTGCCCCGATTTGGAAAACAAGTGCCGCCCCCAAAAAATCGGGGCGTTACAGTCCGATTCCGCCCACCTGCAGATCTTTAATCACCATCTGCAGTGACGACATTCCCTGCCAGGTATTTTCATCGAGCGTAAAGGCGACGTCGATGGTGTCGCCGGGGCCCAGCAGCTTTGCCTGATCGCCCTTGCGCCAGCCGATGGCGTCCAGGTCGCACACACCGTTGCCGACTTTCAGTTTCAGATGTTTTT
>JAJYJL010000525.1 GCA_021789565.1 Acidobacteriota bacterium | reverse complement strand
GAATGAGAAGGCTCTTGTTGTTTTTCGCGGTGGCTCTCTTCGCGATAGGGATGCAGGGACAGGCGGTCATAATGTTGGCTGCCCGTGCCAGGCGCGTTGTAGCTAGCGGAGAGGAACAAGTGTTTTATGTCTCGACCCGGGGTAGGGACTCATGGTCTGGAAGATTTTCCGCGCCGAATTCTACCCGGACTGACGGGCCGTTCCGGACTCTTGCTCGCGCTCGCGATGCTATCCGGGAGCTTAAGTTAAAAGGGAATTCCGGCGGACCTGTGCGGGTCTATGTGCGCGGCGGGCTCTATGAGCTTGCCCGGCCGCTGGTCTTTGCCCCTAATGATTCCGGGACAAAGGACTCGCCTATAACCTACGCTGCCTATCACCACGAGACGCCTGTTTTAAGCGGCGGACGCAAGATTGCTGGCTGGAAGCGCGCGCCCGACGCGGGCGTTCCCGCCGCGCGGGGACACTTGTGGGCGGCGAAGATCGCGGCGGTGCGCGAAGGACAGTGGTATTTTCGCGAGCTTTTTGTGAACGGAGTTCGCCGCCGGCGGGCGCGCTTGCCGAACTCTGGCTTCTACCATGTTGTGGGCAAAATCGTATTGCAAACGCCGGCGCGGTTTACTTATCACGAAGGTGACATTAACGCGGCTTGGGCAAAAGACCCGGATGTGGAACTCATCGGCTTGGCGCACTGGGGCGAGTACCGGCTGCATATCGCTCACGTGGATACGGCTTCCCATACGGTGACCCTTTCGGACGCGTGCCAACCATACGCCACTTCTGCGAACTCGCGGTATTGGATTGAAAACACGCTTGACGCGCTTGATGAGCCGGGTGAATGGTACCTCAGCCGGTGTACGGGAGTCCTTTACTATTGGCCAATGCCGGGCGAAAACCTGAGACGCACGGAAGTGGTGGCGCCCCGCCTCACAACTCTCGTCCATTTCCAAGGCGACCCTGAGGCAGGGAATACGGTTCATGACATTGTGCTGCGCGGCTTGACCCTGGCTTACGCCGACTGGTCGTTAGCGCAAAAAGGCTATGCTGACCTGCAAGCGTCGTATGACATTCCCGCGGCAGTTGAGGGAGAAGGCGCGCATCGCTGCATCATTGAGCGATGCCGGCTTGAACATCTTGGCCAGTATGCCGTGGAGTTCCACCGCGGATCGAAATATAACCAAGTGATTGGATGCGAGATGACGGACCTCGGTGGCGGAGGCGTCAAGCTCGGCGACCCGAAAATTCCCCCGTCGGAAAGGGAGGCCACCGAGGGAAATATTGTCCGAGACAACCACATTCATGATCTGGGCATTGTTTATGCGCCGGCGGTGGGCGTCTGGATTGGGCAGTCGAGTGACAATACGGTTGCCCATAATGAAATCAACGATACGTTCTATTCGGGGGTTTCAGCGGGTTGGACATGGGGTTACGGCCCCAGCGCGGCGCATGGCAACGTGATCGAGTTTAACAATATTCATGATATTGGCCGCGGCATGCTGAGTGACATGGGCTGCATCTATACGCTTGGCATCCAGCCGGGCACAGTTGAGAGGAACAATATCTGCCACGATATCACCCGCTACGAGAAAGGGTACGGGGGCTGGGGAATTTATACCGACGAAGGGTCGAGTGATATCCTCATCGAAAACAACCTCGTCTATCGCACCGAGGATGGTGGGTTTCTCCAGCACTACGGGGAGAACAACACCGTCCGCAACAATATTTTTGCTTTTGGGAACCCCGGCCGCTCTCAGATCTTCCGCTCGAACAATGAGAATCACCTCAGCTTCACATTCGAGCACAACATTGTTTACTGGCGGAACGGAAAGGATGGGAGGCTGCTGGGGGGTGCGTGGGACGACAATCATTACAAGTTCGATGACAACCTCTACTACCGTTTGGGAGGTGGTACGCTGCGCTTTGCAAAGTGGACGCTTAAGCAATGGCAAGCGCGAGGCCAGGATGTGCATTCGCTGATTGCCAATCCCCAGTTCCGCGATCCGGCGCGCGATGACTTCACGCTGCTTCCGAGTTCTCCCGCGTTCAAGTTGGGCTTCAAGCCGTTCAAGCTGGATCAGGTCGGACCCGGGATAAGGGTTGGAAGGTAATTTGCTGGGCGAAAGCCACAAGCCCAAAAAGGAAGTGATCCCGTTTCTTGGAAGCGGCGCATTACGTTAGACCGATATTTGGCAGCTCGCGATAAAAGGGAGGTTGGCATGAAACGGATATTGCTGCTTGCGGCAATGTTGACGGGGCTTGCGGTGGCGTTTGGTGCGGGGGCAAGCCAGCACGGGATGGTGAACGGGTTCCTTGTGAAAGACGGCCATGCGGTATTTCCCATAGGAATTTATGAGATGCCGAAAACCGATGCGGAGCTCGAAACCATGGCGAAGGCCGGCATTAACCTCGTCCAATGCAGTAACAAAAAAGATCTGGACCGGGCGAAGGCGGCAGGGATGATGGGATGGGTCCCGTTGCCATTGCAACAGGCTGATCAAGAGAAGATCCGGCAGATGGTCGAAGCTGACAAGGATAGTCCGGCGTTGGCTGTTTGGGAGGGACCTGATGAGTTTGTATGGAACTTCACGGCTGGCAGCAGCCTGTACCGGAGGGGCATCTACAAGACCCCCGGCGAGTGGTGGCTGCAAACTCCGGAGGCCGTCAAGTATGCTCGAGAACAAGCTAACAAGCTCATCCCTCAGTTGATTAAGAATATCCGCTTGGTGCGAAGTCTCGATAACAACCACCGTCCGGTCTGGATGAATGAAGCTGCGCGGAGTGACATGAAGTTCATTCGCGAATATATCGACCACGTTGATATCATTGGCTGTGATATTTATCCAATTCATGCTGGCAAGCACCCGATGTACCCACCAAGTTCAATTGCTGACTTCACAAATCGGTATTTGAGCATTGGAGAAAACCGGCCTGTGTGGATGGTGTTGCAAGGTTTTGCCTGGGGGGATCTCCCAGGCATGACCGAAGAAGTGGCATTCCCCTCCTTTTCTGAAACACGATTGATGGCCTACGCTGCGATTACGAACGGGGCCAAGGGTGTCTTATATTGGGGAACCGACTACCTCCCCTTGAGCGCGACGGGAGCCCATTTTCGCGACTCCATTTATGCTATGACAAGTGAACTGGCAAAATTAGAACCCTTTCTCACAGCGGCGGAGGAGACGAGCGTACACGTTAAACTGACGGAGTCCAAGGGCCGAATGCGGGCCGGACAGCGAGGAGTTCGCTGGCTGGCGCGACGCTCTGGTTCAGACTGGTTCATTGCCCTGGTGAATGAGGATAAGCACTCTCACTTGGGAGTGGAAGTCGAAGGTTTGGAGGGACTTAACGGCCGGCAGTTGAAACAGCTTTACGGCAACGAGAATGACACAGTGAGTCAGGGCGAATTTATCACGCGATTGATGCCGCAGGAAGTGAAGGTGTTTTCGACAAGCCGTAAGTGGGCGAGTACCTGGCAGACGGGAAGAGACTTTACCGACGCACAAAAAAGCGGCATGTGAACAAGCGTTTGCTCTTTCTGATGCTTGGGGGCAGGTTTGGAGGGGAACGTTCTCAAAGCCATCGTTCGGGTTGAGAATCAGGATTGTGGTTTCGACTTTAATTCGACCGTAATTTCGGCGGCTGCTTCTTTAACCATCATAGGGAGTTCCTCCATGAGCTTTGGCGAGACCCGGAACTTCGGCGACGATACGCTGATCGCGGCTACAACTTTCTTATCAGGAGCGTAAATTGGAGCGCCAATGCAATACCCTCCTTCCACTGTTTCCTCATTGTCTTCCGCGTAGCCTTGCTTCCTGACGATCGCAAATTCATTTCGGATTGCGAGTTGATCAACCAGCGTGTGTTTGGTCAATCGAAAAACTCCATAAACATCAAGAAGTGTTTGCACCTGTGATTCGTCTTGGAACGCTGCAATCGCTTTCCCCAGCGATGAAGCGAATGGCTGCAGGATTCTGCCTACATAGTTGGACATCTTAATATGCTGCGGGCTTTCAAACACGTTAACAACCCGGATGTAGTCTCCAAACATGCAAGCTAGAGTGGTAGTTTCGCCGCACTTGCTTCGAAGGTTCCGGCAGAATCGGATTCCTGTTCTTCGGAGCATGCCGAGGTTTGTAATTGGAACCATAACTTGTCCGCCGCGGCCACTTTATGGTTCCAAAAGCGTGGGGTTGGGCGAAGATTACGGCATTTCCAAAAGACGGTCGCCCCGTCAACACTGGTTTTGGTTAACAGCTTGTTGGTTAAAGAAGGTTGATACGAGCCGTTGGGGCGATCAGTTGGCAGTCGCAGGAAAACTAAAGCGAAACCATGGCTTCTTTCGGTGCCATGGACTTCTTGCCGCGATGCTTCGTGATAGGTCCGGGAACTTTCTCCAAAGGGTACTGCTGGAAAGCCTCAATCTGCGGGCGACCTCACCCACGGAGGGGGGAGGTTGCTCGCATAGCGTGCCTTGGAGCCTTGATGTCAACAGCCGAAACTGGCTCTGTTTGTGGGTCTCCCGACGCGCAATGAGCGCTCCGTTCAGTTCAGGGAAGTACCGGCGGATTATCTTCTTGTCGCGGTAGCCCAGGCGGTGAGCCAGTTCGCGCAAGGGTGGAGGAGGGTTTTCCGCCAGAGCTTTGATAATAGTTCGCCGCATCGCTTTAAGCCTGTCCTGCTTTCTGTCGGCGAGTTTCGCGTTAATGGCTCGGCATAGAGAGGGAAACTCAACCAGTATGGGTGCTGCTTGGGCGTATCCGAGCCGCACGGCAATCTTTGGAACGGGCTCGGGCGTCCTGCGAGCGAGCGATTCTCGAATGGCCGCCTCGATTTTGGTGACATCGCAGATCCGGGGCCGTGGTCCTTTATGGAACGGTGCGGGAGTAAAGGAATTCTGGTAATTTCTCGTGATTTGTTTGCAGATTTCGGGAGCTACTCTGCGCAAACCCTCTGTCCCCTTGTAGCGCAAACGCCGGGCAACTTGCGCGAGCGTGGGAGCGGGCCGCTCCCTCAATACTGGCTCCAGTGCCCGGAGAGTCTCCTCCCTCCGCCAGTACCGTCCCACAGGCCGATCATGGTCGATGCGGCTTGCGAGTGAACGCCAATCGATCGTCTCCTCTTGGGAGCAATCCCTCAAGAAGGTGACCATTGGCACTTCGAGCCGTACACACGCTTCGAGAAATCGGTTGACGCGCGGAATCGTGGCTCCGCTTACCCAGTCCTCGACGGCCCCTGGCGGGCAATTCACGAAGTTGGCAAACGCCGCCTTGTTGCCGTGAAAGAGCTCGTGGACGCACCTGCGCAGGTTGTGCCGAAAGTTCTGTCGCAAGAGTCTGCCGTTAAGTTGGGGCGCGCTGGCGAGCATTTCTCCGAGGTATTCAGCTCGCTGAGTCTGGAGGTTCTTTGTGGGGTTACTGACCACGTTTTGAAAGAACGGCTTTCCCTCCACCGCACTGAGCCAGCGGTAGCACCGCGAGCAACGCCCTGGACGAGAATCCGCCGTCAGAGGCCTCATTGCACGGCGGCAAAAGGGACATCTTTCCGCAAGATAACACTGGTGCTTCGGGCACGCCTTCACAAGTCTGAGACTCCATAACAGAGGTTCGTAAATCGTGCTGCCGGTAGTTCGCCACTCCTGAAGGCAGACTGGACACCATGCTCTGACCCTACGAAATAGATGGAGACTGCAGAGGAATTTCCCGAAGGACAGGAGCGTGAGATGGGAAAGGTCGCTTCGTAACGTTGCGGCTTCCAGTGCCCTGACCCATCGCAAGGCGACCTCCTCCAGTCCGTTGATAGCATAGGACGTTAATTGAACCGCGTATGTTGGTCTTTCCCGCCGATCATTCCAAGGCTCGCCGGACCGGGCGGGCGGCCGTAGATTCGCCAACTCGTGACTGACTAGAGCGCCAACCGGAACGGCATGCGCATCCGCCAACCGGAGAATGTAGCTCGTGAGACCCTCGACGAGCGGTGTCCCCTGGCCGATTGGCTCCAACGGATACAGCCGGGTTCGGGGCGGGATGAGGGGGATCTTCAGATTCCAGATTTCATACATTCAAACCGCTGCCCATGAGGGCCTGCGCCGTTCCAATTCTGTCCCGTACCGGACGACGCTGACCCGGATGTCTCGGCGGCCTCCCTGGCCCCCGGCTACTCGAGATCAGGTTAAAAGACTCCTGGGTGACTGACGCAGAGGATTCTGTGTCATCGCTCAGACCCAGGCGAAGGCGTAAGCGCGACCGGCTTTCCTTCGTTTCTTGCAATTGCAGCTCACCTTCTAACGTTTCAGAAAGCATCCGGTCGCATTGCGAGACAGACAAAGCGTAAG
>JAJYJL010000524.1 GCA_021789565.1 Acidobacteriota bacterium | reverse complement strand
TGCGGAGAGGTACCGAAGTGGTTATAACGGGGGCGCCTCGAAAGCGTCTTGCCTGCCAAAAGCGGGCACGTGGGTTCGAATCCCACCCTCTCCGCCATTCTTACCCCTTTCATTGCGCTCGGTTAGCGCCTCCCGATTTTTCGTGTGCCTGTGGCGTCCCCTTCGCTTCGGCAGGAGCTTCCCAAGCGCGCCTCACATCAACTTCAAGTTGCTCCTGCCGTGCGGCCACCCAATGCGAATAATATTTTTCGGTCACTTTGATGCTGCTATGCCCAAGCAGCATCGATACGCGCTCCATCGGTACCCCGGCCTTAAGCAACTCGACGGCGAAAGTGTCCCGGAAGCGGTGTGCGTGTCCGTCGGGGATTCCTGCTTCCTGGAACACACCTTTGAGCGTCCGTTGCCAATCGCCTGTTGCGCTCCCGATCTTCGATTCGCCTGTCCAGAACAAATACTTCCCACTGATTTTCGGCACGGCCTCAAGCGCCGTCAAGAGGAAATCGGGAAGCGGGCAATAGACCGGCGTTCCCGTCTTGGCCGTGTAGAGAAATAGTTTGTCGTCGGTGATGCGGCAACGCTCCAACGTCACAGCGCCGCCGATCCGCAAGCCGCTGTGACGTGGCAAGAGCACGAATGCGCGTATGCACCGGGCATTCTCCGGGCCTCGATACTGGCCGCTCGTGCTCAGCACATCGAACAGCTTCTGCAGGTGATTGCGTTCCAGGGCGCATCAGATTTTGATTTTTAAAGTCTGCGGTCAGCGAAGCTGAGATGGGTTAGAATGGCGCGGTGCCATATCCGCCCCGATACTACGGCGAAAAACACGGCCAAGATGGCCGTGCCACAAAAACGAAACAATCTTCACTACCTGACCAGCAGTATCCCGCAAGGCGGGACCGCACGCCGATTTTCAATTCCGAGCTCTTCAACCGCGAATTCATCGCCGCACTGGCGGAGTTGCGCACCGAACTGGAATTCCTCCTTATCGGCTACGTCCTGATGCCGAAACATTTCCATCTGCTCGTGTGGCCCTCTGAGGCGGCCAATCCTTCTCTCATGCCCGTCATTCCGAGGAGCTTAAGGGCGACGAGGAATCTGCTTTGTTCGGTTTCTGAGCGGCTGGCAGGGAAAAGCAGATCTTTCGTCGTCCCGCTGAGTTGCGGCAGGACACCTCAGGATGACGAGTGGAGCGAGGATCCGCACGCGGCGCACAACGCGCTCAATCCTGAAGGCTCTGCGGCAGGAGCGGGAGATTACCCGGGTGGGCAGCTCGCAGCCCATTCACGCCGATCACCGCTGCCTCGCCGCGACCAACAAGAATCTCGAAAAGCTCGTGGAAGAGGGAACGTTTCGCCCCGACCTTTATAACCGGCTGAACGTTTTTCGGATTGACCTGCCGCCACTGCGCGAGCGCCGGGATGATATTCCTCTGCTCGTCGACCATTTCATCCGCAGGTTTGCCGCTTCAATGAACAAGCCGGTGCGGGGCGTTTCCTTTGACGTCATGTTGATGCTGCAGAATTACGGCTGGCCCGGCAACATCCGGGAGTTGGAGAACGCCGTGGAGCGCGCCATGGTGGTGGCTCGGGGACCGGAGCTGCAGCAGGAAGACTTCACATTGCAACTGCCGCTCTCGGAACGCAGTGCCATGACCCTCGAAGAGGTGCAGCGCGACCACATCCTGAAGGTCATCGAAACCTGTGAATACAACCAGACCCTGACGGCGCAAGTGCTGGGCATCGACCGCGTCACGCTCCACACCAAGCTGAAGAAGTACGGTTGGCAAAGGCCCGTGGCTGACAATTCATGAACCGGCTTCAATTGCCGGCCACCAGGCAGGCAGGTCCTGTCCTGATGGGCGGATGGTAGTGAAATTGCCGCCCGACAGTGCGCCTCAACTGCCTTTCAGAGGGGCAAAACGTTCCCCAAGAGTTTCACTGAAGGCCAGAAACCTCAGGTCCGAGAATTCCTCCCGATTCATCCCTCAATGCTCGCTGGCATATTCATTCCACTGTGCATAAGTCCAAAGTTCACCGAGCCAGACAAAGTACGGGTGAGTGAGGGCTGAAAGGTAAAAAGTGTTGTTCTGGAAATGGTTTGCCCATATTGTGTACACCGACCCATCAAAGATATCGGCTTTCACAATTCCGGCGGCGAAGCCGGTTTGCTGGGTGATGGTGTTGTCGTGGACGTTGAGATTCTTGAGGGTGTAAGGCAGGCGGGTTTTGGCGTCGGACCCGCGGTCAGCATAAGTTCCGAAAATGCCGTTGGAACAGTGTGTGACCGTGTTGCCGGAAACTTCAACATTCACCGAGTTTGAAACAATGATGCCTCCTCCATACCACGGCGTAGCTGCGGGGGGGTTGTTGAGGATGCCGTCATCTTCCACCAGGTTGTTCTTGACCACGCCGTTGTAGCTGATTTCGTAATGGATGCCGATGGCCAGGTTGTGCAATGTGTGGTTGTTTTGAATGGTGACGTGATCGCAACTGATGTCTGCATGAATGCCGGGGCCTTTGTTGTCATGCACGTAGTTGCCCTCGATGGTCACATGGGTGGCGGAGGAAGCCACCTTGATTCCTCCTGCTTCCCAGTCATAGGAGTAACCCACGTAGTTGTTGTTATAGACCTCGTTGTTTTTCATCAGGATCTGGTCGCCGTTGCCGCCAATGCCCATCTGGCCGTTGTCGTGAATTTTGTTGTTTGCCACTACCATGCCGTTGTTGACCCTGACTCCGGCCCCATGGTTCAGCAGCAGCTCGTTGGAATCCACGGTCCAGTTGTCCGCCGCCGGGCCGTACCCATTCAGTGAATCCAGCGCATTGATGGCTCCCTTGCCTGCAATCGACGCGTATTTCTCAATCGTCAGGCCCCGGATGGTAACGTTGCTGGCGCTGCCCCAGAAAGCAGCATGGGTGACGCTGACCTCAACGGTGTGGCCGACGGGGTCGCTGCCGACGTAAGCTTTGTCCGTGCTGTAGTCCAGAAACCACTTGCCTGGCGCAACCAGAGATATACTCGCCACCCGCATGAGAGGCTTCGAATCAAAAAACATATCTTCCGGATACATGCACGCCGGATGGTTCTTGTCGCATTCACCCCGATAGGACGACTCGGGCGTGATCCCGCTGACCTGGGCCACCCATACACCTGAAGAAGCCTGCTTCCATGAAGAAGGTTCGATCAGGGCCGCGCCAACAAGAGTGGCTCCTTTCTGGCCGGAAAAGACGTCGTGATCTTTCGGCACCACGCTCTGCATTCGGTATGCGCCGGGCGCCAATGTGAAGGTGGTGCCGGCAGGCTTTGATTTCACGGCCGCCTGGACATCGTCGCCCGGGCTGAGCTGGACCCCGGAGGGCTGCGTCGCGCCACTTACCGTCACCGTCGCAGAGGTCCTGCTTGTTCCGCCCCTGCCTGTAACCGTCAAAGTATACGTCGTGGTCTGTTTGGGCGAGATCTGGAGCGAACCTTTTACCTGTACGGATCCGATGCCGGGCTGCAGATCGACGGCCGTCCCGTTCTGCGTTGACCAACTCAGAATGGATGACTGTCCTGAGTTGATAACCGTCGGCTGAGCAGTCAAAGTCGATGTCGGCAAGGGAGCAGGCTGGCAGCCGCTTCCCCCGCCCTCACATCCAGAGTCTGGCTGAATAGTGCCACCGGACCTGCACCCCATTCCGAGGCTGCATAAGAACAAAACCAAACCAAGAGTTACGAACACACACTGGTCCTTCTCCGTGAAAAGACGTGCTGATTGCCGATACACGTTGTCCTCCGATACCTATTTGTTTTTTTGGATCGTCCAGTCAAGGAGTGGGAATGAGCCTGGGAGGAGGAACTTCACCTTGTGCAGACTTGTGACAACGACTGCCTCTGCCTGAAAGCGACCATACCTATCACGAAAAATCACGTACGAAAAAACCTTAGTCCTTACTACGAAGAACTATGTACGCAAAATCGCAATCACTTTTATCAAGGATCACCTGAGGTGTCAAGAAAAATGGGTGTATAGAAGATATTTCCATAACCTGTTTGTCTCATCATGCTTACAAAAAGGATAGGGATTAGGGGGAATAGCCGAAGTGTCCCCGCAGAACGATTATGCCTGCAACCGGTTGGCAGCGGGTCCGTTCAAAACCAACAGGTTAAGGGCGCCTGGAAGTTGAAGCCGGTGAAATGTTTCGTCTGCGCGGGCCGAGAGTGTGCGGTCCAAGGTTGTGGGGCAACGCTCAGACTTAGAGCCAGCCGAAGACTCGGCCTGATTTTGCAGAGAAAACCGCTTTGCAAACTGACGGCGAGCCCCGCCGTCAGGTATGGATCTCCATAACAGCCGCAAGGACCCTCCCGTAAAAACTCATGCGGAGGCCCCCAAAGGAATAGTCAATCGAAAAAATTCCATCATCCTGGAAATTTATTCCTCATCAGGAACTTGCGCATCAACGAAGCTTCTCATCTAACTCCAGCTTCTTGTATGCCTTAAGCTCAGTTTACAAACGGAACTTCATTTGCATGTTACGGCAACGTTACACATTGCGGGGTAACACAAATTCGAATTGACGGTACGGAGACCAAACCACTGAAATGCGGTGGGAGGGGTTGTATTTGTAGAAAACCCTGTTGAGTTTGGGGCGCTGCAAATTGATCCAGAGTACCGTCACCATTTCAAATGAAGAAACTTAATGAGGCACGATGATACTCAAGGCAACCCAAACTGGATCGGAGAGAATCTTACGTGTCGTTGCCCCGGAAAGAATTGATGCATACGCCTTTAAAAGGGTCGAAATTCATCATGGCACACATTCCCGGAGGCCGCTTCGAGAAGATAGAAACGACGGCGTGCAAGTTGAGGCATTAAAGATATGGGCGATGTTTGAACGAACAAATAATTGGAGTCGGGTAAAGCGGATGCATCAACCCTCAACGCTCAGCCGCCCGGCATAACTTTTTAGCCCCCACGGGATGTGGGTGCGCGGAAACCGCCAGTTTCCGCGCACCCGAAGCCATAACGACCAACGCTTGGAAACGGAGAGAACGTCATGGCCAGAAAAAAGTCTACCACACTACTTTTTCACTCACAATTTCCCAATGTTGCCAGTGCGCTGGGTTCCCGGCCGTGGGAGAAATCCCGGTCCTGCATGAGTTTCCGGGTTACTCCGTAAGGCTGTCCTCGAACCGGGCGCCTCGCCAAAGTGCGTTCCTGAACACGGGAACGCGATTGATCGCAAAACACGAATAGACGCGAACAATAACTTCAGTTCGAGGTTAGGAGTGCGGGTCATGAGTCGAAAAAGGGAATTTGCGCCGACCAGCGTCCTGCTGGTCCTTGCAGGGGCCATTGCGATACCTGTGATGGCAAGCCAGAAAAACACCAATATTCGCGCGTCCTCCGACCAGATTGAAGAGGCGCTGAGCCATGGTGTCGACAAGATTCCTGCGACCGCGGAATCTGCATCTCCCCAGCTTCAGCGTCGAAATCCCCGTTATGAAGTCACCAGCGGGGACGTCATGGAAATTGATTTCCCCTACACGCCGGATTTCAATCAGACGGTGACGGTGAATCCGGACGGCTACATCTCCCTCCGAAATGCTGCCGGCATTCACGTCGAGGGCGAGACCGTCCCCCAAATCAAGATGGACATCAAGAAGGCTTACGCGAACGTTCTGCGGAATCCGGAAGTTTCGATCACTCTGAAGCAGTTTCAGAACCCCTACTTCCTGGCCCTGGGGCAGGTCAACCATCCCGGGAAATATGATCTGCGCGGGGTTACGACAGTGGCGGAGGCCGTCGCCATGGCAGGGGGGTTCACCTCGAAGGGGAAGCGCAATGACATCATTCTTTTTCGCCGGGTTTCAGACAACTGGGCCTCTGCGACGAAGGTGAATTTGAAGCACATGTTGACTTCAAAAAATCTGGCTGAGGACCTGCAGTTGCATCCTGGGGACATGATCTTCGTGCCACAGAACAGGCTGTCAAAAATCAAGCCCTTTATCAAGCTTCCCACTCTGAACTATTACATACCGTAAAACTTTGGGCAGGAGAAATGAGATGGAACAAGAGAGCATCGCCGCATATACGAAGGGTCCGATCCTTGTGCAGCGCGCACCCAACACGGCCCGGGAGGTTCTGGGCATCGTGTTTCGGAACCGTCGTGTAGTGCTCTTCACCTTCCTGGCAACCTTTGGGGGCGTAGTGGCCGCAGTGCTGCTTTTTGGGATTAAGTATCAGGCCCAAACAGAAATCCTGGTGAAGCACCAGCGAGGCGATGACGTCGTCTCCGCCAATACGAACTCGGGACGGACGGAAAGCGACGACAACGCCAGAGAGCGGGAAAT
>JAJYJL010000523.1 GCA_021789565.1 Acidobacteriota bacterium | reverse complement strand
TTCCGGCGATTTCTGGCGGGATTGATCTGCTCGCTCGATTCAGACGCGCCCGCCGAAACCTCCGGCAGCAGCTTGCTGAGCGCGCGAATCCTGGCCCCGCGGGCTTGCTGTGTGGCCTGATCGCTGAGGAGAATACCCAGGTTGTACTTGAGGCCTTGCTGGATGGCCTCGGTCAGGGAAAGCGGCATCACGCCCGGCTGGATGCGTCCCGACGGTGCGCTCCCCAGGAATGGATTTTGCTGCGCCGACCGCTCGATGGAAGCCGAGGGGCCCGTGCCCGTTCCAGTCCCGCCTGCGCCGGCCGAGTAACTGTTGATGGCCGGGCCGGTTTGCGCGGCTGCCGCGGTCCAGGCGCAAAATAATGCGGCTAGTAGAAGGGCCTTAATCTGTGCCTTGATTTTCACGCTGCGATTCCTCTCCAGACAAGATCGAAAACAAAATTGACGTCGGATTCGACGTCCTTCGTGGACCAGCCCAGCAGCCGTTGTACGATGATGCCCCGAATGAGGTCGCTGATGGCGACGGCTGCCGTATCCGTGCGGATATTACGAACGGCCTTCGATTGGATGCCCTGCTGGAGCGCGGCTTCCAGCAGGCCTGCCTGCTGGAGGTACATTTGTTCAAACTGCGGGGGCATCTGGGCCGGATGGGAAAGGCCGCTTCCGAGCTCAGAGAAATAAATCCTGAAAAAGTCCCGGTTCATCTCGAAATAGCGGATCTTGATCTCGATAAAGGCCCGGACCTTGCTTTCAGGAGCTTCTTCAGCGGCGAGCCTGGTTTGAACTTTATTGTGAAGCTCCGTAATGCCGTGCTCAAGCGCCCCCCAATAAACGTCCTGTTTTGACCGGTAATAGAGATAGACCGTGCCCTTCGCCACCCCGGCAGCGGCGGCGATGTCCTCGACAGTGGCGGCGTGGAAACCCTTTTCCGCAAAAACCTTTCGGGCCGCTTCCAGAAGCTCCGCCGTTCTGAACTCCTTGATGACATCCCTGCGAGTTTTGCCGAGTAAGGGCATAAGCGACATTATGGGTCATTAAAATGACTAATTGGTCATTTTACTAACCTTCCGCTCCATTGTCTACAGAAACTTTCAAGGAACAGAACAAAGGCGCAAGGAGTGTTAAAATGCCTCGACTTACTCCCAAGGGCATTCGCTGTTCCGTAATCCCCCGCCCATTTGGTCTCTTACATACTCAGATGTCTGAAGCTCCGCTATCGATTCACGGGGGACGGGGAATATCGCCGGCGGGCAGGGAAGGCCAATTGGCGCTTGCTCATCGGGCCATCTCCAGCTATGGTGGTGGTTCAAGGAGGAGGAATGGAACGCAAAAGGGCCTGGCTCTCATGGAGCAGTGGGAAAGACAGCGCCTGGTCGCTGGAAGTCGTCCGGCGGCAAGGCGAGTTTGAGGTGCAGGCGTTGCTGACCACAATGAATGCCGAATTCCAGCGCGTGGCCATGCACGCCGTTCGCGAGTCGCTGCTGCGGGCGCAGGCAGAGAGCGCGGGCCTGCCGCTGGTCACCATTCCCATCCCTTATCCCTGCCCGAACGCCGCCTATGAAGAGGCCATGGCCAGCGCCCTGCGAAGGGCCCGCGACGAGGGCGTTACCCACATGATTTTTGGCGACCTTTTCCTGGAAGATATCCGCCGCTACCGCGAGGAAAAACTGGCCGGGACGGGAATCACCCCGGTTTTCCCGCTCTGGGGGCTCGATACGCGCAAGCTGGCCAATCAAATGGTTGGCGGAGGCCTTCGCGCCTTGCTGACCTGCGTTGACCCCGGGAAGCTCGATGCCTCCTTCGCCGGCCGGTCGTTTGACGCCGATCTGCTGGCCGATTTGCCGGAGGGCATCGATCCGTGTGGCGAGAATGGAGAATTCCATACCTTTGCCTTTGAGGGTCCCATGTTCCGGGCGCCGATCGAGGTTGAGCGGGGTAAGGTGGTGGAACGCGACGGATTTGTCTTTGCGGACGCACTTCCAAGGACGTAAATTGAATTTCCTGTCCGCTAGCCCTGCAACATTCTCCCAGTAGAATAGCCGAAGTACATCTTTCTCATGAATCAGGCCCAGGCTCGCCGGCTGAGGGTGAAAATCGCGTCGACAGAAGGTCCTGAACAGTATTCGGCCAGAGTTCGTTTGCCAAGTCGTTTATTTAAAGCAAGATATAATTTCAAGACGGCCAGCCAGCGCATTCCCTGTCATTTTTCCGCGTTTCCCACCCTATGATGGTTCCGGCCTCCAAACGCGGCGCAGAGCACAGGTAAAATTTGCGTGTTGGTTGCCGGAACAGTGAAAATAATTCCATGGCCATGTACATATTGCACACTTAATTTATAAGTAACCTAGCCTTTACAGGCAATCTTGTTTGGAAATCATCATGCCCAGCAAAGGGACAGGAGGGCGGGCGTTGTTGCGAAAAAAGCGCTCCCAAACCTCCCGGAGATTTCGCGGGTTTTCTGGCGGTTGAAAAGTCCCTAAATGATTGTAATAGCAGTGGATCTGACAGCGAAAGCGGCGCGCAAGGCGGGAACGATTTCGTGCTCGGTGGAAAGCCTGGGAGCGGCCGGACTGCAAGGGCCCGCCAGCGGTGTTCGAGGTGGATTTGGAAGGCTGAAGCGGATTGCCTTGCAAATTGGAACAGCGTTTGCATAAAGGAAAAGCGTTGAGGGCCGCCGGGGGGTTGAATCATGGCGGCTGAAGAGAGATTGAGATTGTTTCCCAACTTAGGGTGAAGCGCCGCGAACGCGATCAGGAAAAAGCGTTCGGCAAAAAGAACCGGCACCACCACGATGAGTAAGGGAAACGACGGATGACCCGAGGCCAGCGTCCCCCTCCCCACGGCACTCGGGGCTCAGCCTGGGTTGCAATAGCAACCCAGGCTATTTTTTTTTGCGGAATCGTCGTTCCTTCCTTCACCCGCTCAGGATTCCTCAGCAAAGGGACTGGTGGCCGGGACCAGGACGCGAAGCTGCCGCGGCAGAAGGGTGATTTCCAGCGGCAGGGTCCCCAACGGCTCTCCGTCAATTTCAATTTCGGTGGCGCTTGCCGACTCGGCGAGGATGTGCACTGCTCGGAAGTGGCTGACCTTGGGATGTGAATAGACCTCGCCGGAATAGAGCATGGAGATGCTGCTGAGCAGCTTCAAAGCCCCGGCGTAGCTGATCACCGTCACATCGAAAACGCCGTCGTTGGGGACAGCCGCCGGGCAGGGCCTCATACCACCGCCGTGGAACTGGCCGTTGCCAATGGCTACGTTGGTGATGAAGAAGGGCAGGCGGGTGGAACTTCCATCAAAAGCAAGGCTTACCTGCCGCCCCCGGTAGCTGAGAAAGGTTTTGACGGTTGACCAGAAGAATCCCGCCTTTCCGCCAAACATGCGCATAAAATTGTTTGACTGCGCGGCTACCTGCCCACCCATTCCAAAACTGGCCAGGTTGACAAAATAGCGGCTGGCCAGCCCGCCGCTGCTGGCGTGAAAGCTGGCTTTGCCGACGTCAATCAGGGCGGGAACTCCACTGGCAAGGGTTTCGATGGCTTCGGAAGCGACGGCGGGAATTCCAAGCGTGCGGCGGAAGTCACCACCGGTGCCGAGCGGCAGGATTCCGAGCGCTGCCTGCGGCCTGACCAGGCGGTCCTGGTGAAAGAACCCGTTGGCGGCTTCATTGATGGTGCCGTCGCCGCCGACAGCGACGATCAGGTCAAAGCCTTCGCGCAGCAGGCCGCGCGTGATGGCGATTCCGGCGCCCGGTTCGCCCGTAAAGCGAGTGACTATGCGGCCCAGGCGGCTTTCCAGCGCGGCGGCGAGCTGCGGCCACTCACGGGCGGTCTTTCCTCCCGCGGATTGGGGATTGACGACGGCGGCAATTTTGCCCGGCTTGCTCATACGGAAGCAGGAAGCTGGCCGCTTCGATAGAGCCGCAGGTGGACGTCCTCAACGGTTTCGCGGAGCGTTTCAAGCGGATCGCGCGTTTCAAATTTGAGTTCAGTGCGCGCCCTGGTTGAGTCGCAGTACCAGTAGCAGGCCGACATCTTGACGGAGGCGTCGTCGAGTTCGACTTTCTTCCCCAGCAGCGCGTAGATAACCCGCAGGGCGCGCGCCCCCCACAACGATACTTCAACAGGCGGCTCCATGGTGGGCGGGGCTTTGCCGGAGATTTCCGCCACCGTTTCGATCAACTGCCGGAAGGTCCAGTTGACGTTGCCCATCAGGTAGCGCCGGCCGGGTTTGCCGGATTGCATGGCCAGGGTGAGGCCGTGGGCGACGTCGCGAACGTCCACAAAATTCAACCCGCCTTTGGGAATCACCTTGATTTCGCCCTGAAGAAACAGCGCCACGTCGCGCGTGGAGGAATTGCGGTCATCGCCAACGCCCAGCAGCAGGCTGGGGTTGACGACCACCACGTTCAATCCGCTGCGGGCCTGGTAGTCGAGCGCCAGTTTCTCGGCAAAGATCTTGCTCAGGTAGTAGGGCCACTCACCCACCACCTCATTTTTGTAGCCGGAGGTTTCGTCGCGGACTTCAGGCGTTGTGCCGACGGCGATGGTGCCCGAGCTGGACACCGCCACCACCTTTTCCACCTTGTGCTTCAACGCCGCCTCGCAGACGTTGCGGGTCCCTTCAATATGCGTTGTGTAGAGGAGGTCCTGGTCTTTCGAGTCGCGCGAAACCACCCCGGCCAGGTGGTAGATTTCCGATACTCCTTCGGCCGCGAGTTCCACGTCATCGCGTTTCACGATGTCGCCGTGCACCACTTCCAGCGCCGGGTCCTGCTCCCAGGGGGAAAGGCCGCGGCAAAACACCCGCAGGCGCGCGGAGTCTGCATCCTTCTTCAGTTGCTCCACCAGGTGCTTGCCGAGGAAACCGGTGGCGCCGGTAATCAGAACGGTTTTGGTTGCCATCAAATGCTCTCGGGCGTGCCCTGCATGTCCGCCATCAGGATGGGGGCAAAGTGCATCATGGTGATGCTGGGCTTGCGGCCCACGTGGCTCTGGGCCATTTCAAGCGCCTCTTTCATGCTCAGTGCGGTTTCCCAGCCCATGATTTGCGCCGCCCGTCTGGATTCCGCTCCCACCACGATCACCTTGCCGGTGTGGGCGCGCCCGTTTTCTCCCCAATACCACATGTAGAACGGGTGCACGCCGTGATAGGCGTGGCCGGTGCGGTACATGCGAATATAGTCCGGGTCATGCGCAAACTGTTCTTCGTATTTCCGCTGCAATTCCATCGAATCGCGAGTCTCCGTCAGAATCCGGTTGAAGAACTCGATGTAAGACGGATGGTGCAGCGGATCAAATTCATTGTAGAGCGGATGGGTGATGATCAGCACGCCGTTCTTCTTCACTACCGGCATGCCGCGGTACATGTTGTGGAAATAGCCGAGCGCCATCACCTGCACCAGCAGGGGGTTCAGAATCGAGTTCACGTTGTAGGGAGAGATGAACGGAATGCCGTAAACCACCACGTCCGACTGGCCCTGGAGCGGCGTGCAATACTGCGCGTAGCAGTAGGCCAGAGTTTTGGCGTGGACGGGCAGCGTGGCCCCGGCATGGACGGCGATCATCTGGTAGGGCGCGGGAATGGCAAACAGCACTTTTCTTTTTGCCGCGCGCGGAAGCATGCCCAGGCCCTTGCGCGTGGCGTCAAACATGGCGCGGTCGACGCCCGTCCATTGGTCCTCATTTTTGGTGAAGAAGGCCATGGCGGGCTCAAACATGCGATTGTTGAGTACGGTCTCAATGTGGAAGACCTTCAGATGCTGGTTGACCACTTCCATGATGCGGTCGCAGGAGTGGTTCATGGCAGACCGCGTGTGGTCAAAATAGGAGTCGCTGGCCAGGATGGTCTGCGGCGTGTGGTGGGCCTGCAGCGTGGCATAGTCGCACAAGCCCACGCTGACGGACTTGCTGCCGCCATCCATGGGAACCAGGTTGATGTTGGCGTAAATCAGCAGGTCGGATTCCGCCGCCCGGCGGTTGATGCGGACTTTTTCTCCGAGCTCGGTGGTTCCCAGTTCCACCATGCCGTCCGGGGCGTCGCCGTCGTGATTGTAGAGGCGGTCGGGGTAGTAGTTGGAAAAAATGTGGTTGCACACCGCGTGGCGGATTTCCGCCGCGGTCATGCGCCGGTGGTAGGAAGTGGCGACGATGATGTGAACGTCCTCGACGCCTTTTTCGGCCAGCAGCTTCAGCACAATGGTCAGGATGGATTCGCGGACGTCCGGCCGCTTCATCTTCGGCAGGGGCAGGGAAATGTCATCGATGGCGATGGTGACTTTCATGCCCGGCCGCAGCAACTCCGAGAGCGGCCCCATCTGCTCAGGGTGGTCAATGGCG
>JAJYJL010000522.1 GCA_021789565.1 Acidobacteriota bacterium | reverse complement strand
AATGATCTTCTTGCGAATGCGAGCGGCCTCCTGCGGGCTGCCTGTGGCAATAAAGATTGTATCGTCTCCGGCCACCGTTCCCACAACCTCTGACCACTGCTCAGCATCCAGCGCCACTGCTACCGAGTGCGCATTCCCCGGGTGCGTCTTGATCACAACCATGTTGGCCGCCTTGCGAACGTCCCTGAGAAACTCCTTCAAGACGATCGGCAATGGAGGCTGGACTGGCTTTGCCGAACCCGTCGCGGCAGGGGCAAGATAGCCCTTGCGAGTCTTGATCAGACCCAGCTCTTCAATATCGCGTGAAACCGTCGCCTGCGTTACCTGGATTCCGCGGCGGGCAAGCTTGTCACACAATTCCGCCTGCGTGGCAACTGGCTCCCTTTTCAGTAAATCCAGAATTTGAGTACGTCGATAGAGCTTGTCCATGCAAATTTATGCATCCGATTTATAAATACTCTAGCTGGCAAAATTTCGCAAGGAAAACACAAAGGCGTTGTCAGCACATTACGTCATCAGGTATGATGTTTGTGCGGGGTGGAGCAGTCTGGTAGCTCGTTGGGCTCATAACCCAAAGGTCGCTGGTTCAAATCCAGCCCCCGCAACCACGCCTTTCATAACGGCTTCTGGCAAACGGTAGCTGATCTTAACTTCCAGCGATTCCGGGTCAAGTTTAATCTCATTCACCCATGCACGCATGAGGCGTTTTCGGTCGGCGGCGTGGCCCGAAGCGATCACCTTCTCAGTCTGGCGGCGATATGCCATTACTGTCTCGGCGTCAAGCTGGGGTGGCTCGGCGCTGTCATGAGCACGGCTCAGCGCATCGCGCTTGGCAAGAAGCTCGCGAAGTCGCGCATTCGCCCAAGATGCATCGTCAAGTCCCTCTTCAACTGCCTGGCGGATGTGGGCGATTCTGGTTTCGATCTCGCCGATTTTAGCGTGTGTCGAGGCGCTGTCACTATGCCCCGATTCTTGCCAAAGGCGGCGTAGCTCCGCATTCACCTGTCGCGTGAAGCCCTGGGGGTCGGCGCACAGACTGAGCAATTCACTTAGCCCTTGGCACACCTCACCTTCGACGGCCCGGCGCGGAACATATACTCCTGGCCCGCATCCCATCCCACGGCGATACGGCTGGCTCCCGCAAACGTAGTATTCACCGCTGGACGTGCGAAACCCGATCATGTTTGCGCCGCAACGCTGGCATCGGAACAGGCCACCGCTCAAGAGGTACTCAGAGGTCATGCTCCGGCCTCGATTGACTGGAATTGTAGCCGCGACGTGTGCGCGTCGGCGTGCGGTGATAATGGCCCTGGCTTCGTCCTCGGTGATAAGCGCCGGGTGCGCGTTTGGCACAATCACCCATTCGGATGATGGGCGTTCGCGTCCTTCCTTGGTGCGCACGTTCCAGAGTCCGTACCCGCAAAATTGCAGAATACTGCTCGATTGAAGGATAGCGTTCCAAGTTGACAAGCCCCAATACCGCTTTCGGCGTGCTGGAATGTCTTTCCGATTACAGAAGTCGCGAAGCTCTGCAAGTGACGCTCCGGCGGCGGCCAATTCTACCAGACAGTAGCGTGCCCATTCGTATGCTGGCCGGTCTGCAATAATCGTTTCATCCAGTACCCAGATTGACTTAATAATTGGTCGGCCTCGCTTGTCCTGGCCGCGCTCCAGCCGGACTGAACGGTAGCCCCAAGGCGGTTGTCCGCCGTTCTTGTAGCACCATCCTGTTTCGGGGTCGCGGGTTTGTATGTTTGCACGGCAACCTTTGCGAGTGTGAAAGGCCACCTCACGGCTGTACGCCTCATTCTTCGCAAATGTGATTGCTTCGAGGTAAACTCCCGCAACCGTTTCCGGGTCGGCCTCTGGGTCGTTGAGCGATACCACTCTGATTCCGAGTCCGCGCAACTGGCGCACAAGAGTCTTTGCGCCAAGGCTATCTCGTGAGAAGCGGGAAAAGTCATGTACCAGAATCATTGAGACGCGCTCGGCCTTGGCCTGGGCAAGCATCCTTTCAAATTCTGGGCGCTTCGCTCGTTGCTGAAAAGCACTCTCCGCCTCTGTAAATTCCTTGCTGATCTCGATATTCCGGGTCTTGGCGTATTCTCGAATTTCGCGGAGCTGTTCCGGGATTGAGAGGCCGCGCTCTTCTTGCATTGAAGTGGAGACTCTAGCCCATGCAAAGGCTTTTGCTCGCTGTATAGGGTCGGAGGCCGTTGCATTGGCATTCGCGATGGTAAGCTCTTCAAGCAGGCTAATCGACGCGGACATCATTTTCTCCTGCCGTTGTGATTCCCTCATTCCGTGGCCCGCAAAAGCTCGGACCGGATACGTCGGGAGACGGCTTCCCCATTATATGCGCGTCACAAGATCGCTCTCCAAAAAGTTCCGGGTGATCTGCGGCATAAGCGGCTGCAATGAGTCGAGCCAGAACCTGATCGGCAAATTGAATTTCCTCCGGCGTCGTCGGGTTATCTCCCGTGACAGACTGCTCGAATTTGATCTTCGTTGCCATAGAACTTGCCCGTTGCTATGGATCACCGCGTATCGCTTGCGATTTCAATCGGTCAGTAACCTCTCCGCTTCGCGCCGAAACCGCTCAGGTACTTTGGCAACTTCGCTAGGGTCCTTAAGGCGCTGCCGCCAGAGATCACGGGTAGCCTTACTCAATCTGCCATGCGCTTACAATTATCTCTCCGCACAAATGGGGAGTTTGCTGGGGATTTTGCTGGGGTAAAGTAGGGTATAGTGGGGATTTTAGTGGGGAGTTCAGTTATTGTTCCAGATTGCTGGCGTTGCGGAGTTTACGCTTCTTCCAATCTGTCTGCACAGTGCTTAACGCACGTCCGTAATGAGCAGCGGAAAGCTCTTGTGCAAGCCTAATGTATCGGGTGTGGTCCTGAAGATTCAGCACCTTTTCTTTAAGTTCAGGATGTTTTGCAGCAATGCGGAACGTAAGAAAGTGCGGATTTTCGCTTCTCAGTTGCGTGTAATCAGTTTCGCTTCCGGTCATTCGAGGCTTTAAACAGCTAAGCTCCGCAATGAGCTTCGCCGTTGTCTGAGCGCGCCGCTCGGACGGCGATAGATTCTTTTCTGCGTCCGGTCTGCCGGGTTCCTTCCTTGCTCCTGCGGCAACACGTTTCTTTCTGGAATTCACCGTATGCTTTGCACCTGATTCCGCTGGAATGACGCCTAACATCTTACTTCTCACTTGCTCAAGCAGGTCAATCATCAAGCGAATCTTTGGCGGGGTGGTTGTATCGTGCTCAAGCTGGAGCCGATAGAATTCTGGATCGTTCTGGTGGTCTTGGACACCTCTTCTGTAGTATTCGTCTAAACCTTGGGGAGGACTGAGGTCTAACGCAGCAATCATCCGCAACTCATCTTGCGCGGGTTTGCCGATGTCAACAAGGCAACACTGTATCTTCTCTCTGAGAAGGGCTGCATACCCTATATATGAACTTCTGCCATGTTCAAAAGCCTCCAGCATCTTTTGGGCTTCCCGAATGAACTTGCCCAAATCAGCTAAGAGCGTTCCTTTTGACGGGCGGCCTGGTGCACTCGGTTCGGAAACATCCCAAGGCTCCTGATTTCTCGCGGGTGTTTCAAACCTCGAATCGAACCTGGTGTGACGAGCCATGTCTATTTCGTAAGACTTTTGGTCTGGGACCGAAGTACGCTCAATGCCTCAGCAACCTCCTTGCCTTTGGCTTCGATGAGGTCCAGCAACTCTACGGGAGTGCGGGTGTCTTCGTTGCTTTTGGCGTTGGGGTTGACGGCCTTAAGGTCGTAATTCTTCTCTTCAATTTCCTGGCGGGATAATGTCCAGCTTCGCTCACTATCGCCGCGTGTGGGGAGCAGGCGGAAGAAGTCCTCGAACTTATCGATTGTGAAGGGAGTTTTCTTTCCGACTTTGATATCGGAAAGATCATAGTACCAGACTCGTTCCGTGGATGTTCCCTTGGTGAAGAAAAGCAGGTTGGTTTTCACACCTGCACCTGCCGCAGTAAAGACACCGCCTGGTAGGCTTACAATGCACCGCAGGTCACAATCGTCCAAGAGTTTTCGCTTGGTCTGGACAAAGGCCGTTTCGTTCGTGCGGAAGAGCACGCCTTCATCAAGTACAATCCCGCAGCGTCCGCCCGGCTTCAGGCTGTCGATCACGTGCTGCAAAAAGAGGACCTGGGTCGCACCAGTCTTGTAAGCAAACCGCGTCCGGGCCTCTTTGCCTTCTTTACCGCCAAAGGGCGGATTCATCAGAACGATGTCATAAAGCGCCGGTGCGCCTCTGAATAATCCGCCGTATGTTTCGGCTCCCGTAAGCGTGTTGCCGTGCCAGACGTGCGGCTCATCAATGCCGTGCAGCACAAGGTTGGCGAGCGAAATGGGATAAATCGCATTGTCCTTTTCCCGTCCATAGAATGTGTGCTGCTTCAGCGTGTCGAGTTGGTCGGGTGATGAGATGTGCTGATTGTTTGACCCCGCCATGTGCTCGAATGATTGCGCCAGAAACCCACCGGTGCCGCAACCCGGATCATAAACAGTCTCGCCAATCTTGGGGTTAATCACGCTTACCATAGCCCGGATAATCTCACGCGGCGTAAAGAACTGGCCTCCGTCATTGCCCTTCTCGCCCATCTTCAAGAGCAAGCCTTCATAGACTTGCGAGAGGGTAAAGACGTGTGTCGTGTCCACGTTGTCGTTGCTGATCTCGTGGACCTTATCGAGCACGTCCAGGAAGTTCCGCTCCGTGTCAATGCGCGTCCGTTCGATGCCGGAGAAGATTTCAGAGATGACCTTCTGCCGCGCTGTGGCGTTGGGGTGTTCGCGCAAGCCTTTCAGGTGCGGAATAAGATCGGTATCAACAAAGCCCTTGAATGCTCCGAGCGATCCATTTTGCAGTTCAATGCGTTTTGGGCCTTCCGGGGCTGCCCAGTCCTGCCAGCGGTAAGGTGATTCGAGTGAAGGGCGGTAATCCGCGCCGACCGCTTCCGCCGTTTCCGCTTCGTGTGTCTCCCGTTCGTCCAAGATACGCAGGAAAAGAATCCAGGTCAGTTCAGGAACGTATTGCAGCGCCCCGGCGCAATTCGAGCGCCGCATAATGTCGCAGATGGATTTGACGGCACTGTTAAGCGATTGCTGGCCATTGAACTGTCTGAGATTATTTTGCGTCAGCTTCTGTTTCATGAGTTCCATATGCGCCCGTTCAACATGGCTCCTTCGTTCTTAGCACGGGTTGTTGAAGATACCGGTGCCGTCTAATCATACTGAGTCCTGACGATGGAATCCGAGTAACCACTTGCTGTGCAGGGTTCCATTGAGTCATTCATTCTGTGGTTCGGCCTCCAATAGCCGCTCGGCGTCTTCATCTGGTGGGCCTTCCAGTTGCAGATCACCCCTGTAATCATCTAGATAAACTATATCCGCAGAAGACTCTGAGGCTAGTTCCTTGCCTATTGCACCCCTCCAGGAATAGATTTCTACTCTCATTCCCATCGATTTCACTGCCCGTACAGTTTCTAAGTAATCTTTGTCTCCGGAAACCAACACTGCGGTTTCATATGTCCGGGTGTTCGCCAAGCTGAGAAACCGTGTGGCAAGGGCAACGTCAACTCCTTTCTCAGCATATGAGGTGCGAATATCACCGCATTTGCGACAGCGGATAGTGCGCCGCGAAAGTCCCAGAATCACCGTCTCAAAGTGAAGAGACTCTTTCAAAAACTTGTAGAAATTCGTCTGCCGGAAACGAGGAGGATCGGTTGCCGAGGCGAAGAAAATTGTCTGCCAAATGCTACCTCGCGTTTCTATTAATTCGATTAACTTCTTAGCGTCGGGCCTCCAGCCTGCCGCCTTACACCCGTGAAATATGTTTGAATTATCAATGAAAACAATCGTTTTCCCGCGCGTCACGATTTGGGTCCCCCTTTTCCAAGAATAGCTACATTTCTCCGTTGAATGCCCGGCGCAAAAAGGCGGCGGGCAGATTGTTGATGGCGTCCAATTCTTCTTCGATGGCCTTGCGCGCTCGTTCAGCCGAGGTCATTTGTTCGGTCAAGAATGCGGCGATGCGCTGTTGGTCGCTCAGTGAAGGAATGGGAGCCGCCCACGCAAACAGTTGCTCCCGATTTAGTTTGGGCATCCGTGCACGTCGGGACTCTTCGTCAGCATAATTCGTGAACTCATCTGAAAGCAGCACCCATGCGGCGTACTGTGGGTCCAGAACCGACTTGTTTACTCGGATGGGGTACATATCGGCGCTACACACCCCGTCGAATCCAGCCACCGTGACTTTCCGCAGGTATGGCCGGAGCTTGGAGTAAAGCACGTCGTCAGCTTG
>JAJYJL010000521.1 GCA_021789565.1 Acidobacteriota bacterium | reverse complement strand
ACGACGAAGTTTGCCGCAAGTCGGATCAGGCAAAAAGCCGTGACCAACGTTCAGCGGAAAAGAAGAAGGCCCGCCGTTAGTTGTTTCCGAATTTCAGGATTTCTCGCAAAGACCGAGCGATGTAGTGACAGTCGTCTTCCGTGACGCCAGGGTGGACAGGCAAGGAAAGAACGGCCTTTGCCAGGCGGGTGGAAACAGGTAGAACCTGGTCGGACCCGTAACCGCGAAAAACGGGCTGGCGATGCAGCGGCAGCGGGTAATGAATAGCCGACTGAATACCTTTTTCCTTAAGCGCTTCCGCTAACTCGTCCCGCGACATTCCCGCACGCTTGGCATCGATGCAAATCGTAAACAGGCTGAATGAATGTCCCGTTCCGGAAACCGGGTCAGGCGTTTGAAGCCCCGGAATGCCCCTGATCCCCTTCAACAGGATGCCGGCGTTTCGCTGACGAATCCTGATCGCATTTGGGAGTCTGGCCAGTTGCACGTTGCCAAGAGCGGAAGCGATATCGGTGGTACGGAAATTGAATCCCAGGCGGACGTGACGGTAGCGGCTTGTCTCGCCGTGAGAGCGGAGCAGCCGGAGCTTGGCAGCGATGGAATCCTTGGAAGTTGTGATCATACCACCCTCGCCCGTGGTCATATTCTTTGTCGGATAGAAGGAGTAGCAAACCACGTCCGGGAATGATCCAACGTCTTGACCGTGGAATTGCGCTCCGTGCGACTGGGCCGCGTCCCAGATGATGTGCAGCTTATGCTGGCGGGCCAGGCGTGCGAGCCCCGCGATGTCCGCCGGCTGGCCGTAGAGATGGACCGGAACAAGCGCGCGCGTTTGTGGAGTTGTTTTGCGTTCAACCTCCGCCGGATCAAGCGTGAAGCTTCTGGGATCAACGTCAGCAAGAACCGGTATTGCGCCTACCGCTGCCACCATGGCGGCTGTTGCAACAAACGTAAAGTCCGGGACAATGACTTCGTCTCCCGGCTGCAGCAGAGCATAACAAGCAAGATATAGAGCCGCAGTCCCCGAGCTCACAGCGATCGCGTGGCGAGCCCCTACCTGGGCTGCGAACGATGCTTCAAATTCTTCGGTTATCGGCCCGGCCCTGAGGTTTCTACTCTTCAGAACATGCTCGACTGCCCGGATCTCGCGCTGATCGAGCGAAACTTGCGCAATTGGAATAGTTCGAATAGTGTTTCCTCCTGTCGCCAGTTCACGAACCTGAGGCATGGATTGCAGGCACAATATGAAACGCCTCGGTGATGGCATCGTCCATGCTTGAATATCTCCAGGCCCCGAAACGCCCGATTGACCACACACGCTTTGTCTGCAAAAAGTGCAGCAGGCGGCGAACCCGTTCGCCCCGTTCCAGATCGTGTACTGGATAGGCGTAAGTGAAATAGTTCCGGACGATGCGCATCACGTCCTGTGCCTGCTCAATCCATCCAAGCTGTAAGAGGCACGCCAAGACCTGCTTTTCCAGTTTTTCTTCTCCTCCCGGTTCCGGATTTGAAATTTCTGCCGCAATCAGCCCTCCGCCTTCAGGCGCGAGCCCGGGGGAGATATTGGAAGGAAAAACCAGACGGAAAAACGGAAAATCAGGTTCCGGGAAATAAGCCCAGTGAAAGGGCCGCGGAAGGGGCCGCTTGAGGCAATACGTCAGGTTCAGGAGCGAGGTCCAGCGGAGCTTGGTTACTTCCCTCTGCAAATCCTCCGGCATGCCTTTAATCTGTTTGACCAGGCTTGGCAGCGGGATTGTTGAGATTAACCGCTCATAGTCCACCCGTTCGCCGCTGCCAAACAAGACTGTCCGATGGTCGAGATCAATTTCCACGGCTTCCTGATTGAGGTGAACTTCTGATAGCCGTCCGCGAAAAGCCTCACAGACAGTCTGGATTCCGCCGCGCGCCGGATAGAAGAACCATGGGTTATAACCAACCTCGTGATGGTTTTCCCTTGAGAGGACGTTGCTGATTACCTGACGAAGTTGTGTTTGCGGCACAAACGGCCTGATCCAGTCCAGACTCAATTTCTCCGGCTCGACGCCCCAGAGCTTCTGGTTATAAGGCCGCATGAAGTGCCGGGCGATGCCTTCGCCAAAGTACTGATCTACCCACTCGCCAAAGTTTTGCGGATCGTGTGCTCCTGTTATTGTGCGCTTCGCCCATGCTTTGAGATAGCCGTTCAGGCAGTCGATTTTGGCCGCTGAGGGCATTGCGTTAAGGTGCGTCTGAAAAGGATAGGGTACATAGCATTGCTGGAAGTAAATCCAGGCGCTGCGCTCCTGGCGGACAAATTCCTCCCCTACGATTTGCTGGACCAGCCTTTTCGTTTCTTCGGAGCGGAAATGCAGCACGTGTGAAACCGAATCGAACTGATAGCCCTCCATTTGCAGTGTCTGGCACAGGCCCCCGACAGACGGTGCCTGCTCGTAAAGGCTGTAGCTTCCTGGTGAAATCTCCTGAAGAGCGTACGCGGCGCTTAATCCACTGATTCCTGCTCCCAATATTACCGTTCGCAACCGATGTTCCTCCAAATATCCCGAATCCGCACTTCAATTTCCTTCAAATTCTCTTAGCACGATAGCGTTGGTAAGATGCCGCCGTGTTGGACTTTTCCAGCCTTTCTGCCTGACTTCTCTGCCGCTTTGGCCGGACTCAAAGATATCTTCGGTAACCTCTGTGAAGGCAGGCCGAAAGCCATCTATTATCGCCCGATTCAGCCCTCCCGCGCCAGCATCGTAGGTATTTTCCTTAATGGCATGGAAACCGTTAAAGAATTAAATGACCGATGCAACAATGCGTTGCCCTTTGGTCGGGTTAATTGGAGCGGAAAGAACATTGCGAAGAATCGCCATTTTGATGTAGTTTAGCCGTCGTACACTTTAACACTGAGCAGGGAAGCAGAACTAGAAGCCCCTGACCCGGGAGTGGAACCGTCAGGGCGCCGGCCAGTATCGCCAGGCCCGTCAAAGAAAGGGAGATAGCATCGTGAAGATCACTGAAGTTCGCACCCGGGTTGTTGAATGGAGAGGAGAGACTGTACCACCGCAACCGCACTTTTGTACGAACCCTATGGACCTGCTCGAATTGCAGTCGGATCCGATGGGCTCATTCCGGTTTCACGGCTGGCTGATTGTTGAGCTGTTCACGGACAGCGGCCACGTGGGAATTGGCGAGGCTGCACTGGCTCCGCGCGTTACCAAGTCGCTGATTGATCTTTATTTGAAACCGATTTTGATCGGTGCCAATCCCTTCGACAGCGAGTTTTTGTGGCAGCACATGTACCGCCGCACAATGGCGTTTGGAAGAAAAGGCGTTGGTATGGTGGCCATCAGCGCGGTTGACATCGCGCTGTGGGATCTGCTGGGCAAGATCCTGAAGCAGCCTGTCTTCCGCTTGCTGGGCGGGAAAACCAAGCAGAAAATTCCGGTTTATGCCAGCCGCCTTTACAGCCAGCCGCTCGACGATTTGGCCCGTGAGGCTCAGCAATACAAAGACCAGGGTTACCGCGCCATGAAGCTGCGGTTCGGATGGGGTCCGGTGGATGGCGCCGCGGGAATGCAGAAGAACTTGGACCTGCTGCGCATCGCGCGGGAAGTGATCGGGGATGATATCGACCTGATGGCGGATGCCTACATGGGCTGGACGCTGGACTACGCCCGGCGAATGATTCCTCTGACAGCAAAATACAACCTCCGCTGGGTGGAAGAACCTGTGATCCCGGATGATATTGCCGGTTACGCCGCGCTTAAGGCGCTGAATGTGGTTCCGATCTCCGGTGGCGAACATGAGTTCACGCTTTACGGCTTCCGGCAGCTCCTGGAGGCCAAAGCGATTGACTATATCCAGTTCGACACCAACCGGGTCGGCGGCATTACCCAGGCGCGGAAAATTCAGGCGATGGCTGAGGCATTCGAAGTTCCCGTCATTCCCCACGCCGGCCAGATGCATAATTTCCACGTGGTGATGGCCAGCTACAACTCTCCGATGGCTGAGTTCTTCCCGCCCGTAGATGTGGAAGTCGGTAACGAACTCTTCTGGTATGTTTTCAAAGGTGAGCCTACCCCTGTTAACGGTTACATCGAACTCAGTGAAGACCTGCCAGGACTGGGCTTGACGATTGATGAAGAAGGGCTCAAACGATTTGAAATCATCGAATAGACCGGCATCAGAAAATCAAATTTGCGGTTGATTTCAAAACAGACACGCACTTAAGAGGATCGATCAAAAATGAGAGCACAGGACTTTTTCAGTTTGAAGGACCAGGTCGCAATTGTTACCGGCGGCGGGCAGGGCATTGGCGAAGGAATTTCGCATCGGTTGGCCGCTGCCGGCGCCCGCGTGGCCGTGCTGGACTTGAAAGAAGACCTTGCCCGTTCGGTGGCGGAATCGATTGACGGTGTGGGCATTCAATGTGATGTATCAACGGCTTCGTCGGTAGACAAAGCCATCGGTGAAGTCCGCCGGAAGCTTGGGCCGATTGAAATTCTTGTGAACAACGCCGGCATCGCGGGCAGGACATTGCCTCTGACGGAATTGAATGAACAGGACCTCGACCATGTTTACGCCGTGAACCTCAGGGGAGTTTTCCTGACGTGCAAGGCGGTGATCGGAGAGATGCTGGAGAGAAAATATGGCCGCATTGTTAACGTTGCCTCCATCGCAGGCAAGGAAGGTAACCCCACTTTGATTCCATATTCTGCTACAAAGGCGGCGGTGATTTGCCTGACCAAGGCTCTGGCCAAGGAGGTTGCGGGCAAAGGCGACATCACGGTCAATAGCATCTCGCCTGCGGTGGTCCACACCAAGATCTTGGACAAGATTTCAAAGTCTACCGTGGAATACATGGTCAGTAAAATTCCCATGGGGCGTACGGGCAAAATTGAAGAAATTGCCGCGCTGGTGCATTTTCTTGCTTCGCGCGAGTCATCGTTCACGACTGGACAGTGCTATGACATTTCCGGAGGCCGAGCCACTTATTGAGCGGGCGGGCAAGCGGGGGCGGAGCATCCTGTTTCACAGCTTCCTTCTGATTGTTTTCCTGATCGCCGCCGGTGCCTATCCGGCCCACGCTCAAGGTGGGCAGGGTCCTGCGCAGAGGGAAGCATCACCTGCAACCGCCCAGCCTTCTCGCGCTGTTTCCTGGGGACTATTCGGCCATAACGTTCTGCACGATCAAAAGCGGATCTGGCTGTTTCCAAAAACCCTGGCGCAAGGCAATCATTGGCTGCAGACGCTGGGTCTTGTCGGCGCAACAGCGGGCATGATTGCGCTTGATCCTCACGACGATCCTTACTTCCGCCGCACCCGGACTTTCAACACATTCAACAACGTAATGAGCAGCCGCAATGCTGTTTTCGGAATGGCCCTGTTCCCTGCGTCGGTTTACGCATTAGGACTTGCCCGACATGATTCCTACATGCAGAAGACAGTGCAATTTTCGGCCGAGTCGGTTCTTGACTCGGAAATCCTGGCGCTGGTAATCAGGGACGTGGCACGTCGCGTGCCTCCAAAAGACATTGTCCTGAATGGCGATTTTTCTGACTCATTTTTCAGGCGGAACAAAGGCCCATTCTATGTGGGCAACGGCGGGTTTCCGTCCGGTCACACGGTCGCTGCTTTTTCCATTGCAACGATTTTCGCGGAACGCTACCGGCGGCATCGCTGGGTACCCTGGGTTGCGTACGGCTTGGCGACCCTGGTGGGATTCTCAAGAATCACTCTCCAGGACCATTTCCCCTCAGACGTTTTTGCGGGAGCGGCGCTAGGCTTCACTATCAGCCATTTCGTGGTGTTGCGCCATTGAAAGTGGACGGTTCAGCGCGCCACCCGGGATGACTCGCCTTCGGCGACGAAGAGTGTACGCAGTTTTTCCAGGGTGATGTCTTCAAAGCTTGGAACTGCCAGGTCGGCCAGGGGCACAAGCTTTTCGATTGGGAATGTGGAAGCGATGGCCACGCATTTCATACCGGCGTTCTTGACGGCCCCAATCCCCACATAGGAATCTTCAAAGGCTACAGCGTCAGCCGCGTCGATTCCCAAATGGTCTGCCGCCTTGAGGTAAATCTCCGGGTCGGGCTTGGCGTGCGTCACTTCGTCGCCGCTCACCATCGTTCGGAAGTACGGGCGGTATTCGAGCGCGTCCACCACAAATTCTATATTGGCTCTCACGGCTGAGGAGGCCACTGCCATCGGAACACCTGCCGCGTGGCATTCCTTGATCAGCGAATCGAGCCCTGGCAAAGGCCTGGCGTGCGGCTTGAAGACCCTGCGAAAGGCCTCTTCAATTTCTTCGCTGAGCCGGTTGCTTTCCTCGGGTGTCAGGTCCGGCCCCAGGAAGT
>JAJYJL010000520.1 GCA_021789565.1 Acidobacteriota bacterium | reverse complement strand
GCCTACGATATCCGTCAGGAAAGCGCGGCGGGGAACGGTCGGCGAGTTCAACTGACAGGTGCGACACGGCAGGCGGTCCTTTTTGCAGTTTTTGACTTCCTGGAACGGCAAGGAGCGTTCTTCGGCCTGGATGGTGACGTCTACCCGTTGCAGCAAGCGCGGAATCTGAACCTGCCGGTCGTTAATCATCCATGGCAGGCGCAGCCGCGATTCAAGACGCGAGGGCTGTTGCCCTGGCCCGACTTTCTGAATTGCATCACGGTCTACAACCGAGAGGAATACTGCGCCTACCTGGAAGCCATGTTGCGGATGCGATTTAACACGCTTGGGATACACGTTTATTCGGGCGCTAACCAGTGGACGGAATCCTTTCTCTCGTTTGAATACGCCGGAGTCGGCCACCTGGCCTACACCGATACGACAGCGACCAACCGCTGGGGATACATACCCGAGAAAACCTCCAATTACGGCATGGGCGCGGCTGATTATTTTGCCGGTGATGTCTTCGGTGCAGAGGCCACGACGCGTTCCACCAGTTGCTGGGAAGACGCCAAGTTCGCTCAAGAAGTTTGGGGCGATGCCTTCCGCTACGCAAAGAAACTCGGCATCCGGACCGGAGTTGGATTTGAACCTTACCAGATTCCGGACGAGATCTATCGCGCAACTCCTCCCGAAGCCCGTTACGTCAGCAACGATCCGAAGGTGCCCGGACCGCGCATCGATCCTGAATCGGTGGCGGCGCGTGACATCCTGGAAGTCCGCCTCGGAAATTTGCTGGAAGCCTACCCCACGGTGGATTACGTCTGGCTGTGGGAAGACGAAGCCATGAACTGGGCAAGCCAGAAGCAAAACGTTCCGCTGTCGGTGACGCCGTACAGGCAGGCATACGATTTTCTCAGGCGGCACGCTCCTGAAAAACGCCTCGTCATCTCCGGATGGGGAGGCGTTGTTCGCCACTTTGCGCAATTTCATCGGCAACTGCCCCTGGACGTAATCTTCACCTCGCTGAGTGATAACCTGGGCTGGGACCCTGTCAGCGAGGAATACGCAAAACTCGGCGAACGTGAACGGTGGCCCATCCCGTGGCTGGAGGATGACCCGGCGATGTGGCTTCCCCAGTTTCACGTCCACCGCGGAGCGGAAGACCTGGACCTGGCCGAAAAGTACGGTTGCCAGGGAGTGCTCGGAATTCACTGGCGAAACCGAATGATGAACGCCGACGCAGGGTTCCAGGCACGGGCCTCGTGGGACCGACCCCTGAAACCTGCGACATTTTTCCAGGCATTCGCCGCCGTACAGGCGGAAGGTCCCCGAGCCACGGAACTCGCTGACCTTATGACGAAGGTCGACCAGAACCGTCTGATCCTGAATTCCTTCACCGGAAAGATTGAGAACGGCCATCATCAGGTTCATGCCTACTCCGGCGACTACAGCGAGGCGTTCGAGTTCTGGGCCGGCTACGAACCGCCGGAAGAAGTCCGGGCTTCGCAGGCCAAAGTGGCGCACCAACTCAGGACTTTGACCGACAAGGCATCCAGTCCTGCGGAACGTGAGCGGCTGGATTACCTGGCGCGCTACGTCGAATTCCTGGTTCCCTATTCGGAATCGTGGGTACTGGCGTCGCACCTTCATCAGATCCTGCAGGAAGCACACGCCCTGAAACAATCCGGCAAATCTGCTGACGCAAAACAAAGAATTCTGGACCGGGGAGTGCCTCTGTGGCAAGAACTCGCGCCGCAAGTACGCGGGGCGCTCCTGACCTACCAGCAAATGGTCAGCGAACGGAACGAGCAGGGCGCGCTGGCCTCCTTGCACAACAAATATGAAAGGCTGGCGCTAATGCGCCTGCGCCACTCGATGAAAGAATTCCTCGGTGAACTGCCGGAGGAAGTCGAATCGCTTTTTCGCGAAGTGCGCATGAGAGATGTCTCGCTCCATCCTCGAGTCTTCATTCCCACCCGGCCGTCTGCATTAGCTCCGGGCGAAAAGGTGCGAATCTTCGCGGTGGCGCCCGGCGGCAAATCTGCTCCGCAACTCAAACTGTTCCTGCGCCGCATAGCTTCAGAAAAGTGGCAGGCTTTTCCGATGGAGCCGGCCGGGCGGCGGACTTTTGTAAAAGAGATCGAAGCCAGCGTATCTGATTCGCCGCTTCTTGAATACTACGCGGAAGCAATTTTCACCGGCCACGGCGGCAACTTTCGACTGACTGCGCCCGCAGGCGCGCCCCAGCATTCCTATTCGATTACGCTGTTGTGAGAAGTCAACCTTTGCGGCCCCAACCGCCGTCTTTGAAGCGGGACAATGGATCCGCAAAGTTCCGTGACAGGCTGCTCCCCCCAAGCCAGCCCCAGCCGATTGAGCGACTCCTTCCCGCGACGGCCAGGCGAACTGCCAGCAAGCCCGCCAGTGAACGGCAAAAGCCAGCGGATAACCGGTTTCGGCAATCACGACAACAGTTTGCTGTAGCTGGCACAGGAACGAACAGGTATATTCCCCTTCGCTGAGGTGCTCATGAACAAGAAGCGGAACATCCTGCTGATTGCCCTGGTCTTTTCCATCATTGCCCTGCCTGTCTGCGGGCAGGACTTCCGGGCGGAGTCCGCCCGCCTGGCCACTCTGCTCAACTGGCATGCCGGCAGCGTGGTGGCGGAAATCGGAGCGGGAGCAGGCGAGATGACGCTCGATGCCGCAGACCGCGTGGGACCGGCAGGCCACGTTTACACGACGGAAGTGAGCGCCGAAAAGCTCGCGCACCTGAAGGAACTGGCCGCCGCAGAAAAGAACCACAACATCACTGTGATTGAAGGTTCGCAGTCGGGAACGAATCTGCCGCCCGAGTGTTGTGACTCGATTTACATGCGGCGCGTGTATCACCACTTCACCGAGCCGGTGAAGATGGACGCCAGCCTTTTCCAGTCGCTCAAGCCTGGCGGCATGCTGGCGGTGATTGACTTTCCCCCACGCCCGGGTCTGCCGCCAGTGGAAGGCGTTCCCGCCAACCGCGGCGGGCACGGTATACCGAAAGACATCCTCATCCATGAACTCACCCACGCCGGGTTCCAAGTGGCCAGTGAGCCCGCCGACTGGCCCAATGACAATTACTGCGTCATTTTCCGCAAGCCTGAAAAATAGCGATTACGCCACACCGGACCGCAACAGCAGCCAGGGCGGCTGCTGTGCTACTTGTGGCTGGAATTTGGTGGTGAATTCACGCGGTCGAGAGGCATGCTCAAAGAACCGATGCTCAGAGTGGGGTCATCGCGGACCACAAAGCGAATCCTCTCGGCGCCCGGCACAATCGCGAGCGCCTCAGTATAACGCAGGCCACCGGCAAGAAACTTCTGTTGGTTCGAAGCATCAAAGTCAAAGTCAAATGCGTGGGAAACACCCTTCAAGGCCTCGCCCCGGGGGCCAAACTGCTCCACAACCATAGTGACGCGCACCGCCAGTTTCTTTCCCACGGGAGCCAGCGTGATGTCGCGCGGATCAACCCAATATTGGACAGTCAGTTTCTGTGAAGCTGCGCTCGCGGGTGTAGCCCTCACCACAAAGTCTACTCCCGTCGCATCCAGCGGGCTCTGGACGGCGGCAGCGAGCGTCTGCGCAGCCGAACGCGTCGCGCCCGGAGGCTCCGGCACGGCCGCATAGCCGTCCCGGTACTGGAGCCGCACGCCGGGCCGGTCTACCTTGACCTTGATCTTGTGAAACTTTCCATTCCATACCGTATTGGTTGGGTAGTAAGTCAGCAGATACGTCAGGCGCGAATCATCAATCACCTGCCGGATGGCGCCCTGGATGTCATTGGTGTTATAAAACGCGCGGCCACCGGTGCGCCGGGCGAATTCGTCCATGGTCGGAAAGTTATCCGTAAGGTGAGCCGCAAGCTTCGGCTGTTGCATCCGCGAAAACGCCCTGGGATTGGGGGCCCCCGGCCGGACGGAAAAATTCGGGTCCACCATCAATCCGCGCGCGTCAACCGGATAGATCGCCAGGTTCACATCGTTGACCGCCTCCGTGGCGCGCGAAACCTCGGCCCCATATGTGCTGCCGTTGGAGAAATCCCCTGACTCCATGAAATGGTCCATCCCAACCAGCAGCGGAAACGCGCTCGAAACCCATATCAGGTTTTTTCTTCCGGGAACACCCCGCAGATGATTTGCAATGGCCACCAGAGCGTCTACCGTCATTTCCACGCGCTGGTTCATAAAATATCGCGATTCCACTGCCGTGGCGTTTGCCAGCCAGCTTGCAATCAGGCTGGTTACGGCGGCGCTTGGAATGCCGGCAGACATCTGGCCTACAGTATCAACCCACTGGGGAGGATTTTCCGAGTTGTCCGCCTGCGACGCTTCCACCTCGCCTCCGGCACGCCCGCGATAATGGGCAAGAGCCTGCACCAGCGCCGCCGAATCGCTGGTGAAATCGTGCAGCATCATCAGCCGGGTACCCAAAGTGTAAATGCCGACGCGGTCGACAGGCTGCAACTGCTGGAGGAATTTGACCACCTGCTGCCGCGCGCGCGCCTGATCTTCCCAGCGCGTGTTGAGGCCGTCCAGCAGAACCACGGTGACGGCAGGCGACCCTCCGGCCAACCGCTCGGGAATGTTGGTGAAGACGTCAGGCGGCACCGGAGGCAGCGCCGGCAGCTTGCGGCTCTGGTCAACAAGAAAGCCGCTGATCTTCTGCGGCTTGCCATCATCGAAAATCGTAAAGTCGTCCTGTTTGAGCCCGGGCACAAGGAGGCCGTGCCGGTCCTTGACAATCACGTTCACCTGGACCAGGTGCGTGGTTACCTGGATGATGTTCTTACCCTGCCCCACGCGCATGGAATGCTTTGCCGCAGCCACGGGCGGAATTGCGAGCAGAACGAAAAGGGCCAGCCACGTTGATTTTCTCACCGGACCATCCTGCTCCTTATTGGCGCGATTATAGCCCTCGATTTACCCGGCCGCAATGCATTCTGATTGCGCTCCCGCCCGTCCTGGCCTTGAAATCCATAGCGCTGAGCTTGCCGGCCAACAGGGCGACCCAGGGGGCTTCAATAACAGCCGCCGGGGAGTTGTGAATAGGCAAGGAGTTCCACTTTCCGGTTCGCTTCCGGTTCGTTTTTTGGCCCTCGTTTATTTTCAACAACATGGCCGGGTTCGCTTTTGGGTTCGTTTTGGGTTCGCTTTTTCCACAGCTACGTGTTTTCAACAACTTCCCGGCTTCGGTTTTGGGTTCGTTCGGGTTCGTTTTTCAGCCTCGATCCTTTGTTTTCAATAACTTCTCGGGTTCGTTTTTCAAAAATAAAATTATTTTGTCCCACCCAATTTTAAGGCCCAAACCATTGGCACATGTTTTCAACGACTTACGGGACGCTGAAAGTCTGAACCGACCGTGTATTTCCACCGCCCTCCACCTGTCTTAATCACGGGCAGGAACCACAGAGCCGTAAAACTCACCCCGCCCTACGCGCACACCTGAAAGGCTACCATGCTAGCCCACGGAAGTCAAGCAAATTCCGCGTGTAACCCCGCCCCAAAGTAATTCTGGCAATCGGCGTAAGGGCAGCTCGTGACGCGTGGCGGCGAGTTTACCTCGCCACATGGCGGCTATTGCATTTTTGCGTGGTCTGCTTTGGGCTGTATTGATATTAACTGCGACTCGGGCAGAGCCACAAGCCGCCCGTCGCGGTCCTCCCGCACGATGGCGAAATCCTTAAGCACAAAAAGGAGGCGGCCCACCAGCGGGTGGGGCGATTGTCGCACGAAAACTTGGGCCTCGGGGTCACGCACGAGCAATGAGGGATACCCTGCCCCCCGGGCAAGACCATAGAAGAGGGAAATGATTAGAATTGTTGGGATGCCGAGAGCAAGCGCCCGGGTGCGCCTTGTCCAATCCTTCACCAAACGTGGCACTTCTGCGTACCATGCAACCAGAACTCCCCAGAGGGCCGGGCCTGATATCACCCATGATAACCACATGTCTTGTCTTCTGACCACGCCCAGCTTATAGCAGATGGCGTCAAGCGGCCCCCAGATCACGGCCATGGCGACGAAAAATTGCCAAGGCCGCCTTCGTGCCCTTATCGTCCGTTCAGGATTCGGGGTGCGAGCGACAATTTCTTCCTCGGAGAGTCCATGTTCCAGGCGGCGAAGGGCGGCCTCTACGAGGAACGAGCCAGCGAAGCCGAGCAATACCGCCGGAAGCCACAGAATGGCCTCGCGTGGGTAGTCTTCCAATGAGAAAAAAGGAAAGAGATTTACTCCGGCGCCGAAGGAATATCCGAACAAATAAAGAACCGTGCAAACAAATGACGCCGCCGTTACGATGGCTGTCAATTTCTTATACCACCACTCT
>JAJYJL010000519.1 GCA_021789565.1 Acidobacteriota bacterium | reverse complement strand
TTCCCAAATGGATAGACTTCTCATAGCCTACAATCTTCTTCCGAAGGTACTTCTCTAGAGACCCGCCCCCGAACAGGTACAGATCGGCCTGTTCCCCGTTTTCTAACAATAGCCTCATCGCTTCGATCAGAAGGTCGGGACCTTTGTTTGTCTCGTACCGTCCGACAAAAAGAAACCTCGTTCCCTTTGTAGTCAAGCTTGCTTCTCGGGATTCCGCTCTCACCGGCAATCGTCGGACCGAGGGCACGAATTCACATGTCCCCTGCGCAAGTTCCTCTACTCCTTGGGCCAGTTTCACTCCATCTGCGAAGCGGAAGCTTGCCTTTTGCAGTACGTGCCTGACTATTCGATCCCCAAATGGGTACTTGCTCCGTGCCCAAAGATCCGAACCCAGAACCCACACGCCGTAGGGTATTCCATATCGCCTCCAAGTGGACCAGGCGAACAGACCGCTTGGAATTGCCCACATGGCCAGAAGAGCATCCAGATTTTGACCGCGGGCGTAAAGGCCGACCTGCAGGAGACCGCTTGCGACCAGACTCCCGAGGCGGACCGCCGTCAGCGGGTTCCCCATCGACGCACTCGCTAGGTCCTTCTCTCCTCCAATCCATGGAATGTAATGCACGTCGAGATCTAACGATTTTTCCCCCCCGTATTTGCTTGGGGTCATGACGTGAACTTCATGCCCCAACCCAACCAGTTCCTTTGCCAAGTCCCGGACGAAAACGCCGGCATTAACAGTATCCGAGGGACTCGTAGGGTAAGAGGAGGTCACTATACCGATTCGCACGGCGGCTTTTCCAACAGAAAACATGTCAAGCGGGCCCACGACTTGGGCGCGAGGCAGGACATCATATATTCCAAAGGATAGGATATTGTTATAATGGACCGAACCAGAAGGGCCAGCGCTTGTTCAGTCTGGAGCCTGAGCGCCACTGAGGACACATCTGTAGAGGCAAGCCCTGGTCTCGCTTTCGCCAAAAGCCCGCGTGCCCAATGGAACAGGCGGATGTGTGGCAGGAATTCACAGGAGGCTTGTCCAACTAGCTCCAGGCCACTTTGACCAAACAGCTGCAACCACCGATCTCTGGCATTCCCAAAAACATGTGGAGAGGGGTCGCGCGGAACAGTAGTTTCGCAGGCGATGAGATGCCCACCACGCCTGAGAACGCGCGAGATACCTTGGATGGACTCCAACTGCTGAGCATAAGGGACGTGCTGGAGAACTGTGACAGAAATGGCCAGATCAAAAACATCGCTCTCGAAGGCAAGGCGCGGTAACTGACACGAAATGAAATGGGCGGCAGGCCATCGCTGAGCAGCATACTGCAAAGCGTGGCTCCCGATATCGAAGCCATAGCACTTCGTTCCCGAAGAGAGAAGAAGTCCTACCCAGCGCCCGGTCCCGCAGCCCAGATCCACAGCACGCGTTTCCCCCTGCAAGTGGCATTGACAAAGGAGCTTGACCAATGCACGACGCTGGAAATGGGCATAGTAAGCGTTGAACCAAGGCGGCATTCCCCTATACAAATCGTGTGAAAGCGCTACGTCACCTGTCGCTTTATGTAGCTCAAGCGCTCGATCATGGTCGCGCCAGAACTGGGTCAGATCGGACTCCGCGCTCGCAATCTCTTCCGCCTCCGGGCCCACATCCGCTGACACCTGACTGCTCCCCAAGTCCATTCTTCCTTCTCTCGACCCAGAATCAAACGCCCGTGGAGCATTCATCACAACTCGCGGGCTTTGCAGAGCAAATACTGCACGTGCCAAGTCAGAAATTCACCGAGCACGGGCAGCCCTGAGACATCGATCGGTAACCAACGGGTAGACCGCTCCAGGATTTGAAAAGGATAGGCTCGCAAGATTCTCTCAACCTTGGAAATTGTGAGGGGATAAAGACCCCACTCTCCGAAGGCTCGGGCGAACGATGCCGGGGCTTCTGGGTAATGCTCCTGCAGCCAACTTCGCCCTCGGTAAAGATGCTTCCACCGATGCATGGTCAGAGCAACCCGCTCACCAAGTAGGTGAAAAGGGCTGAACTGGTGTCCTCCAATAGGGGTGTAAAACGGCGGGAAGCTGAGATAGGCTATTCCATCGTCTCGTAGCAGCCGATGAAGTTCTCCCACCAACATACTTGGCAATGCAACGTGCTCAATCAAACTGGCACAAATGACAATATCAAAGCTCACGGACTCGATCGGCACACACAGAGCATCCGCGGAGATATGATCAATGCCCGTGAAGCTCTGCGGCCAAGATCGATCAACACTCACGACGCGAGCGCCATGCTGCTGCAAGGCAACACTATACCCTCCTAATCCCGCCCCCAAATCGAGCACGCGTTGCCCCGCGACTTCCACGCCACGGCTCCTAAGAAATCGGATCAAGAGTTCGCCTTGGAAACACTGAAAGGCTCGATACCCCTTTGGAGAATCGAGCCTCTTCCTTGCTAGTTGAAGCAATGTCCAGTAGTCTCCTGGGCTCAAGACAAAAGAGGTTCGTCTGTTCAAGAATGATAACCCAAAGCTGAACGCACTCCCTCTATCACATATTCCGCATCATCCGTACCCATTTTCGCCGTTAAGGGAAGCGATAGTGTACGATCGGATATCCACTCCGCATTAGGAAAGTCCCCGCGTTGATAGCCATACTTCTGACGATAGTATTTGTGCAAATGGACAGCGGTGTAGTGCACTCCTGTTCCCACCTTCACCTCCTTCAAGCGGTCCATCAACTCATCTCGAGAGAGGCCGGCCTCCGACGACTCAACACAAATCGTATACAAGTGTCGAGCATGCCTAGTACGCTCTTCTGGCTCGGCAGGAAGCACGAGCCCGCGAAGGCTGCTCAGCCCTGCGTTGTAAGTCTCCCAAAGAAGCTCGCGGTGCTGCAGATTCTGTTCCAGACGCTTGATCTGATTGATCCCCAGTGCTGCTTGCAAGTCCGTCATGTTGTACTTGTATCCCGGATACAGCGTCTCATAGTGTCTGAACCCCGAACTTGAGTAGCGAGCCCATGCATCCGCGCTGATGCCGTGTGATCTCAGAACGCGTGCGCGCGCGGCCCATTCCTCCCGGCCCGTCACCAGCATCCCTCCCTCGCTGGTCGTCAGACTCTTTGTCGGATAGAAGCTGAATGCTCCACAATCGCCGATAGTGCCCGCTCGCTTTTCTCTGAATTCGGCCTCAAGTGCGTGGGCTGCATCCTCGATTACATACAGATGGTTAGTTTGCGCGAGCGCCAGAATTCCATCCATATCGCAGGGACGCCCTGCCAAGTGGACGGGTACAATTGCCTTTGTTCGCGGGCCGATTCGTTTTGCAATTTCCTCCGACGAAATATTCCCCGTCTTCCGATCAACGTCAGCGAAGACCGGGCGTGCCCCTCGGTGCTCGATCACGTTAACGGTAGCGGGAAAGGTCAGCGGAGTCGTAATCACTTCATCACCCGGCTCAACCCCGCTGATCTCGAGTGCCAAAGATAGGGCAGCCGTGCAGGAATTGACAGCAACGGCGAAGGGTATCTTTAGCAGGGAAAGGAACGCCTCTTCAAAACGAGCGACTTTGGGCCCGGTGCCAATCCATCCTGATCTCAGGGTATCCACAACTTCCTGGATATCCTCTTCCAAGAGCAACGGGCTGCCGAATACAAGAAAATCCTCGCGATCCAAGTGCATGCCTCTTCTCCTTGCTTGTTAGGGAGTCAATCGGCCTACCACGGTCTTTGCCAGTTCACTCAAGCGTACCGGCGAGACATCCTTGCCTGATCGGATGGTGATTGCCACCACCACATTTTGGCGGAGAGCAAGGACTCTGTATTCTGTGGTATTGAGCTCATATCCTTCAGAGGTTAGGGACTTGCTCACAAATCCCCGTGCGCCATCGCCGACTGGCTCTAGACTCAGAGGCCGACCTGAATCCTGAGCAACGATTGCATCATATTTCTGTGCTGCTTTTGCCGGATCCAGATAGACCTCTAGTCGGGTCGAAAAGCCTTCAACAAATCCCGATGTATGCTCAATAATCTGAGTCGGATAGGTTACTACGAGTCCCCACATCTCCGGGCTTCCGATGGGTTGCCGGACAGAATAGCTTGTTTCCTGGAACAAGTCTTGAACATCACTTGGAGCCAGGGCCGCTTTGGCAAGATCATAGTTGAGGCCGACCTTGGCCGCGTCCGTCTCACTGAGGGTGGGGACTGAAACGGGCGTTGGAATAGACGCCGGGTAGGGAGCTGGCACTTCACAAGCGGCAAGAAGCAAGATCAATCCTAGCATCACGATGGGCTGACATAACTTGCCCCGTAGTTGTTTAGCCGGGTTCAAAGGTTCCCAAGCAACTCCGAGAGCGACTGGGTTATCCCTCATGTTATTGACTCACCTCAAAAACCCACACTCGGTCTTCATGATAGACCGGATGGAAAGCAGGAACTGAGAGCAATTGCTCTGGTTCTAAGACGTACGGACCTCCATAATTGACACGCCCGTTTTGCTGGCCAATATAGATGTGAGTAACCCGGTGCTCCCGCAGGATTGCGAGAACCTCGGGGTCAGCAATTCCCCTGGTTTCTATTTCATGTACCAGGTTGTTGATCCATTCACGATAATCCGGTCGAGGCCCCATTTCCGACTCATAATTGAGCGGTGGCACGGTCGTGCTTCGTCCCGCCAAGAGAGGCAGCCACCAGCCTGCATCTGACCCAACGACATCCGTTCCACCGTACGCGAAGAACGAATTGACGAGAAAGACGGCGTCAGAGGGAGTGTTCTTCTTGATCCATTCTGCAGCACGCAGATCGGGATCTGTCACGAGAGCGGATTTGGCTACCTGCAGGTCGGTTAACCGCTGGCGACTGCCCCAGAGTCCAGCCAGGGTAACTATTAGGAGCAGGACCGTTTTTCCCCATGGAACCTTGGCCCAGGGAAGCTTATCGACCCAATCGCCAGCAGCACTACCGACCAAAACGCTCGCGGGAATGTATGCAGCGATGAGAACTGCGAAATTGCTCAGGACGCCTTCTCCAGGAAGGTGAAGCCATTGAGGATTTGCTGCCACGAGAATCAGCAACCACCAAAGACCTACTATCTGCGCGTTGATTTTCCGACGCCACAACGCCCATGCAATGCTCAGCAGCAAGAGCACCCACAGCCAAAGTGGAAGAAAGTTGAGTATGTCTCCAATCCCATTATACTCTCTTATCCATTCGGGATTAGCATCTGCTGACGTGGTCAATTGCTGACCATAGATTTGGGGCAGCTTCCCCGAGAAAGTGTGGATGAACCACGGGAGAAAAAGCAACCAGGCTGCCGCTGTCATGCAAACCGAAACAGAAATAAGGTACCTTCCCCTCTTCCAAACAAGCAACAGAAAGGCCGCAGGAACAAAAAGAGATGCGAATATCAAAACGCGATAGTGAGTAAGAGCCAATCCTCCAAGGGCCACGGACGCCAAAAGAGTCAGTCTCCAGTTCGGGGTGACGGATTCCAAAGCCAGCCAAATCAAAGTCACGGCCACTGGCAAGACTACCTGACCGGTGAGCTGCGTATAACGTCCCCAATTCGCGTATGACATTGGCATGGATGCCAGCAAGCCTGCGATCAACACAGCAAACACACCGGCCCATTTGCTACCGCTGACACGCAGTGTAAGAGGATACAAGGTGAGAGCAGCTAGTCCATTCAGAACCTGCCCAATCCAGAGGACAGCCTGAGGCATATCAAAGAGTGTGATCCAGTGAAATGCCGCCGCCACGCTGTGAAAGCCAAAGTGATAGGTAAACGTTTGGAGATCAGCATAGGGTTTCCAGGAGTCAAAGAGGCCACCATTGTCCACAATCAATTGAGCAATCATTGTATGCTGAAACGAATCTCCCCACAAGGGCATGTCCACCGATCGGATAATCCAGAAGCGCACGAATAACACCAGGCCTGCCACGACGACGAGAGCTATGTCGGGCAAGTCAGGATGTGGCTGGCGCCACTTCCAAGTGGCTGAAAGAATGGTCGGACGCCAACTCCGATTCCTCCAGAGAATCAGCGCCAGTCCAATGGCGCCCGGTAGCCATGCAAACAAGGGGCCGGGATGCAGCGAAACCAGGTCCGACCAGAGCAGAAGCAAAGGATAGAGAGCAATGCTGAGTCCGCTCGACAGGCCGACTTTCTCTGGCAACGAAAAGGCTCCGGCTGCGGGCCACACCAGCATTAACAGAGACCAGCCTGGAATGACAAGCAGGAAAATACTTGCTCCGAGTATCTTAAGCCAGTTAATCCCAAGAGCCGACCAGCCCAGGATCATGTCAGCCGGCGCGTAAACCAGACGGAAGCCCGCCTGTGCATCGACGGGCTG
>JAJYJL010000518.1 GCA_021789565.1 Acidobacteriota bacterium | reverse complement strand
GGCGATTGCCAGTCGATACGCACGGGCGCTTGCTGATGTTCTGGGCCCACAGGGTGACTTCAGCACGGCATCAAAGGAACTCGATGATTTCGCCGCTCTCTGGCGCGAAAACGCGGACCTGCAGCAGGCTTTGATCAGCCCTACTATTCCAATGGAGCAGAAACGTGGCATCCTCGATACGATCATTCAAAAGCTCGGGTTATCTGTAACGGCGGGCAATTTTCTCCGGGTCCTGCTGGCAAATTACCGCATGGCGCTGCTGGAAGAAGTGCTGATGTCTTTTCAGAAGGTCGTAAACGAGCGCCTCGGCATCGTCGAAGTGCAGATTCTTTCTGCTCAGGACTTGACCCCGGAGGAGAAGGAATCGCTGCGAGGAAAGTTTGCAGAGTTAACCGGCAAGAAAGTTGAAATGAAGTTCCGTCGCGAGGAGAAATTGCTGGGAGGAGTTCAAGCCCGGGTAGGCAGCACAGTTTACGATGGATCCGCCCAGGGATACCTTGAGCGTCTTCATGGGCAGTTGACATCCGCATAGCCGGACAATCAAAACCTTTTGCTGGTTTCATGATTCACAGGTAGGTGAGGCATCGTTCTGAAAGGAGAGGCACCTGAAGCTTCTTCCTTCCCGGCTTGTCACTCGACCCGTGTCTTAAGTGGCCTGCTTAGAGACAGAATTAAAGGTTCAGACGGCTTGGTTTCATGCAAATCTGAACTCGCTGCAAAGGGAATTTCAGACTTCGGAGCAGTCGAAAGTATAGAAAAATGGCAAAAATCAGACCAGACGAAATTACGGAGATTATTCGCGGGCAGATTGAAAACTTTGATCGTACCGTCAGTGTGAGTGAAGTTGGTACGGTCATGTCCGTTGGCGACGGTGTGGCCCGCATTCACGGGCTTGAGAACGTCATGGCGACCGAGTTGCTTGAGCTCCCCCATGGCGTTTCGGGTCTGGCGCTGAATCTTGAAGAAGACCAGGTCAGCGCGGTGCTGCTCGGAGACTATACACGGATTGAAGAAGGCGATGTTGTCAAGCGGACAAAGCGCATTATCTCGATCCCTGTTGGTGAAGCCCTGATTGGCCGCGTGGTGGACTCGCTGGGAAGGCCCACCGACGGCAAGGGCCCCATTGCTACCACCGAGTTTAATCCTCTTGAAACCATTGCTCCGGGCGTGGTTGACCGGCAGCCCGTCCGGGAACCTCTTCAAACGGGTTTGAAGGGCATCGACACGATGATTCCTATCGGTCGTGGCCAGCGCGAATTGATCATCGGCGACCGGCAGACCGGCAAGACGGCGGTTGCGATTGACACCATTCTCAACCAGCGAGGCGGCGACGTCATCTGCATCTATGTTGCGATCGGCCAGAAGCGGTCGACGATTGCGCAGGTGATCAAAACGCTTGAACAGTACGAGGCAATGAAGTACTCGGTTGTCGTTGAGGCCAGTTCCACAGATCCTGCTCCGATGCAGTATCTGGCTCCCTATGCAGGATGCGCCGTCGGCGAGTATTTCCGTGACCGGGGCGGACATGCGCTGTTGATCTATGACGATCTCTCCAAGCATGCCGTGGCTTATCGTGAAATCTCGCTTCTGCTGCGCCGGCCACCGGGCCGCGAGGCGTACCCTGGAGACGTTTTCTACCTTCATTCGCGGCTTCTGGAGCGAGCGGCAAAGATGAACCCCAAACTGGGTGGAGGTTCGCTCACCGCGTTGCCGATCATTGAAACACAGGCGGGCGACATTTCCGCATACATTCCTACAAACGTCATTTCCATCACCGACGGCCAGATCTACCTTGAAACGGACCTGTTCAACAGCGGTATCCGCCCTGCCATCAACGTCGGACTCTCTGTTTCTCGTGTGGGCGGCAACGCGCAAATCAAGGCCATGAAGCAGGTGGCCGGAACATTGCGGCTGGACCTTGCCCAATACCGCGCACTGGCGGCTTTTGCACAATTTGCAAGTGACCTCGATAAGGCGTCGCAAGCCCAGCTTCGGCGCGGCCAGCGATTGACGGAAATTCTCAAGCAAGACCAGTACACGCCCTTGCCGGTGGAGAAGCAGATCGTTGCGATTCTTGCCGGAACCCTGGGCCTTCTTGACGACATGGAAGTTGAGGCATGCAGACCATTTGAAGCCGGGCTTTACGAATTCATGGATTCCTCCTACCCGGGAATTGGAAGGGAAATCGTTGAGAAGAAGCAGCTTGACGATTCGTTGCGGGCTGAGATCAAGAGCATGCTGGAAGAGTACAAGAAGAAGTTCAAGGCGGAACGCGAAGCCGCGAAAGTGTGAGGCGAGACTTAATTGGCAACTTTGAGGGACATCCGGCGCCGAATCGGCTCGGTTAGAAACACAAGGCAGATTACACGCGCCATGAAGGTGGTGGCCGCGTCCAGATTGCGCCGCTCGCAGGAGAGTATCTTTAACGCTCGTCCATATGCCAACCAGATGATGGCGTTGCTTGAAAGCCTGGCTGGCCGGCTGGAGCAGCAGCAACATCCTTTGCTGGCGCGCCGTCCGGAAAAGAAAATCCTGCTGGTGGTTGTGACTGCGGACCGCGGATTGTGCGGTGCATTCAATGCAAACATTCTTCGCACCGCCCAGAACTATATTCGCGAGCATCGTGGACGGGAAGTCTCTCTTATTGCCGCGGGCCGCAAGGGGCGCGACTTTTTCCGCAAGCGGCCGGTTGCGATGGTGGCGGAATATGTGAACATTTTCAGGCAACTGGAGTTTGTGCACGCCAAAGAACTGGCGGATAAGATTATCGAGCTTTACACCAGCGAGGTGGTGGACGCTGTAGATTTTGTTTACAACGAGTTCAAGTCGATGATGACCCAGAACGTAAAGCTGGAGCGCTACCTGCCCATTGAACCCCTCGTGCCCCCGGAAGGTGAATACCTGACGGATTACATTTACGAGCAAGAGCCGGCCCAAATCCTGAAAACGCTGCTGCCTCGCTATGTTGAAGTCGAGGTTTTCCGGTCTTTGCTGGAATCGCAAGCTGCCGAGCTTGCAGCGCGAATGACGGCGATGGAGGCTGCCACCAACAATGCTGACGAGCTGATCGAATCGCTTCGGTTGAAGCTGAATCGTCTGCGCCAGGCCGGAATTACGAAGGAAATCATTGAGGTCGTGAGCGGGGCACAGGCTTTGGAGTACTAAACCGCAAAGGTACGACTGGTCTCGGGACAGCATCGATTGAGGAACTGGAGCAACAAAGGGAGAATCATGACGCAGGAAAAGACAGGGAAAGTTGTGGAAGTCATCGGCCCCGTGGTTGTGGCGGCTTTTGAAGAGTCCGAGCTTCCGCCCATTTACAACGCCCTTCGCGTTGTGTCGGACGGATTTGATGTTCCCCATCCCATCAATGTTGTGATTGAGGTTGAACAGCACCTGGGCGAGGGCCGTGTCAAATGCGTTGCCATGTTGCCTACGGACGGCATGGTGCGGGGAATGAAGGTCGTGGATACCGGACAGCCGATTACTACGCCTGTCGGCAAAGCCACTCTGGGCCGGGTTATGAACGTGATCGGAGAGCCTGTGGACAACCTGGGGCCTATCGTCTCGGACATAAGCTTTCCGATCCATCGGCACGCGCCGTCGCTTGAAGACCAGAACACCGAATTGGAAATGTTTGAAACGGGTCTCAAGGTCGTGGACCTGATCGAGCCGTACCTGAAAGGTGGCAAGACCGGTCTGTTCGGTGGCGCCGGCGTGGGCAAAACCGTCATCATTATGGAACTGATCAACAACGTTGCCATGAAGCACGGTGGCGTTTCGGTCTTTTCCGGGGTCGGCGAGCGTACCCGCGAGGGCAACGACCTCTGGCTGGAGATGACGGAAGCAGGGGTCATCCACCCCGGGAACCCCGAAAAATCGAAGGCCGCTCTTATTTACGGTCAGATGACTGAGCCTCCCGGCGCTCGACTCCGTGTGGGCCTGACTGGACTGACCGTGGCTGAATACTTCCGTGACGTTGCCGGCCAGGACGTGTTGCTCTTTATCGACAATATCTTCCGCTTTACGCAGGCGGGGTCTGAAGTTTCCGCTCTGCTGGGCCGCATGCCGTCCGCCGTCGGCTATCAGCCAAACCTTTCCACTGAAATGGGCGAGCTTCAGGAACGCATTACTTCTACCAAGAAAGGCTCCATCACCTCCGTACAAGCCATCTATGTTCCTGCGGACGACTTGACGGACCCTGCTCCGGCAACGGCTTTCTCTCACCTGGATGCGATAACGGTTCTTTCCCGGCAACTGACTGAGATCGGCATCTATCCCGCGGTGGACCCGCTCGAATCCTCCTCGCGGATTCTTGATCCGCATATCCTTGGTGACGAGCATTACAACGTTGCGCGCTCCGTGAAGGCCATCCTGCAAAAGTATAAGGATTTGCAGGACATCATCGCCATTCTGGGCATGGACGAGCTTTCGGAAGAGGACAAGCTGACCGTAGCCCGCGCCCGCAAAATTCAGCGGTTCCTGTCGCAGCCCTTCTTTGTCGCGCAGCAGTTTACCGGCCTGGAAGGCAGGTACGTGAAACTTGAGGATACGATCCGCGGGTTTAAGGAAATCGTGGAAGGCAAACATGATGATATCCCCGAGCAGGCTTTCTACATGGTCGGGACCCTCGACGAGGCCCTTGAAAAGGCGGAGAGGCTTAAGGCGGAGTGAGCAGCGAAGCAGCCCTTTGATGTTCGCGGCTTCCTGCAAACAAGAGTTATGGCTGACATACTTCCTGCATATATCCATCTGGAGATCGTTACTCCGGGCCACAAGATTGCCGAAGAGGAAGTGGATGAGGTGTCGATTCCCGGGCGTGAAGGTTACCTGGGTGTTCTTCCCGGCCACGCTCCCCTCATCACCGAACTTCAAACCGGTCCTCTCGAGTATCGCCAGAACGATAGCAAGCATTACGTGGCGGTCCACTGGGGCTTTGCCGAAGTTCTTCCTGATCGCGTAATTGTTCTGGCTGAGATTGCCGAGCGGGGGGAAGATATCGATGTCGAGCGGGCAGAGAACAAGCGGAAGCGAGTGGAAGAGTACCTGAAGTCGCATCCCGAGTCTGATCCTGAGACTGAGAAGGCCCGCGACGATCTGCGTAGGGCAATCTGCCGCCTCGAAACGGCTCGCCATGTTCGGGCCTGATATCTGCAGAGAATTCTTTTTTCGGGTGGGGGCACCTCCGCCTTTCTCGAATTTAATTCGGTCCAAAGCAGCCCTAAGACAGGGTTCCGAGGAAAACTCCGGCCGAAGACCGGTCTGTCGAGTCTGTCGGTTGAGCGCTTGGAAAATTATGGGCCCTAAAATCCGCATGTAAACAACCCGCTGGTTTCCTGACTGCTGGCACGCCAAACAGTTTCTGCGAGAACGCGGCCTGTAGTTCGAAGAGATCAATATCGAAGAAGCTCCTGCCGCAGTCGAGTTCATCCTACGCGTCAACAGCGGCAGACGGCGGGTCCCTACTTTTGAACTGGATGGCCGCACTTTCAGCTGTTCCCCATTCGTGCCTTCACTCCTGAGGCAGGAGCTGCGCGTTGCATCCGCCGATGAAAACGCAGCCGCTACCAAGTCTCCTTCGTGACAAATTCCCCTGACGGTGACAGCCCGAAGGCAGCGTTTGGAGTGTTCCTAAAGTTTGCTTTTAAGCCGGCAGGCCAAAGGAATAATCCTCCTGAATGGATTTGCACTTGAGCTTGCTCTGAGTGTTTTAACCTGCTATCTTGAGGGTGTAGTGGATACGGTACGCTCAATAGGTGTCGCTCTCGATCAAACGGTTCCCGCTGTCAGCGATGAAGCTGCGTTGGTGGCGGAGTTGAAGGCGGGTTCGGAGGAGGCGTTTGCCTACCTGCTGGGGATCTATCAGAACCCGTTGTTTAACCTGATTTCCCACATGGTGGCTGATCAAGGAGAGGCCGCGGACGTTCTTCAGAACGTTCTTATTAAGGTTCTGCGGGGCATTCGCCAGTTCAACGGAAACAGCAGCCTGAAAACCTGGATTTACCGCATCACCGTACACGAAGCTTCCAATCATCGGCGGAGTTGGCGCCGCCGTCTTTTCCATGAGCCTTTTTCCATGGATGATGAGACGCTGCACCTGACCATGCAGGCTGGCTTTTATGGGAATGAGCGGGAGACTCCTTACAGCGTGTATGAACAGGCGGAGTGCCAGGCCGAGGTTAAACGTGCCCTCGCGGACCTTGCAGAACCTTATCGCGCGGTTGTGGTGCTGAGAGAAATTGAGGACCTCAGCTATGAGGAAATTTCCGAAGTCCTTGGGATTGCCGAAGGGACGGTCAAGTCTCGCTTGCGGCGGGGGCGCGAAATACTGAAGCGCAAACTCGCCG
>JAJYJL010000517.1 GCA_021789565.1 Acidobacteriota bacterium | reverse complement strand
GAGTGGTTCCGACATAGTGGTGGCCTCCTACTCTTAGTGTACCATATACACTAAGACCGGGGCCACAATAAACACGAACGCGAGAATTGTTACTTCTATGTCGCACACCCGCGCCGGAGTGCATTCTTGACGGGCATGGGGTGCGCCGATACAATGAAGGATTCCTCTATCCGTGTGATATCAATACGATGGCGCTACGCTTCTACAACACGCTGGGGGGCAGGGTGGAAGACTTCCAGCCCCTGGAAGACCATAAGGTGCGCCTTTACACCTGCGGCCTGACGGTTTACGGATACGCCCACATCGGCAACTACCGCACCTTTGTTTTCCAGGATATCCTGAGGCGCTTCCTCCAATATCAGGGTTATGAAGTCACTCAGGTGATGAACCTGACGGATGTTGATGACAAGACCATCCGCAACGCCCATGCCGCCGGTCTGAGCCTGAGGGACTACACCGACCGTTTTATCGAGGCCTTTGATGTCGACCGGCAATTGCTGAACCTGGAAAAGCCGGAGTTTGTGGTCCGGGCCACGGACCACATCGACGACATGGTGAAGCTGATCCAGACCTTGGAAGAGAAAGGTTACGCCTACAGGAGCGACGGCTCGTACTACTTTCGGGTGGAAAAGTTTTCGGATTACGGGAAACTTTCCAGAATTGACCTTTCGGGGATGCGCGCCGGGGCGCGGGTGGACTCGGATGAATACGACAAGGCCAATGTCCGTGACTTTGTTCTGTGGAAGGCCGCGAAGGAGGGCGAACCCCACTGGGACACTCCGCTGGGGCCGGGACGGCCCGGCTGGCACATCGAGTGCTCGGTGATGTCCATGAAGTATCTGGGCGAGACGTTTGATATCCATTCCGGCGGAGTCGATCTGGTTTTTCCCCATCACGAAAATGAAATTGCCCAGAGCGAGGCGGCTACGGGCAAGCCCTTTGTGCGCTACTGGCTGCATGGTGAGCACCTGGTGGTGAACGGTGAGAAGATGTCCAAGTCGCTGGGCAATGTGTATACGCTGCGTGACCTGATCGCCAAAGGTTACCGGCCCACGGCGATTCGTTACCTGCTGGCCTCGGTCCCTTATCGAAGCCTTTTGAACTTTACTTTCGACGGACTGCACCAGGCGAAGCAGTCGGTGGAGCGCCTGAGGAATTTCCACTTTCGCCTGACGAAGGAGGAGTTTCCCGCAGGGAAGAGTACAGAGCTTGAAGAGGCCGCCGGCGCAGCGCGCCGGAAGTTTGAAGAAGCGCTGGCTAACAATCTGAACACTGCTGAGGCGCTGGCCGCCATCTTTGACATGGTTCGCGAAGGCAACACGGCCATGGACCAGGGCAGTTTCCTGGATGGAAACCGCGCAGCCTTCCTGGACACCCTGGCGCGATGGGACCGCATCTTCGCGGTGCTTGAGGACAACGATCAGGCCAGATTACGGCAGTTCGGATTGTTGAAAAGCGAACAGGAGCTTACGTCGGAACAAGCCTCCGCCGGGGACGGGAAACAGGGGGAAGCGCTTGTCGAAACCCTGGGTGATCAGGAAATCGAAAAGCTCCTTTCAGAACGGGAACAGGCGCGCCGCCAGAGGAATTTTGCGCGTGCGGACGAAATTCGTGTTGAGCTGGAGAGCGGCGGAGTGCTGGTGGAAGACACCAAAGCGGGCACCCGCTGGAAGCGAAAGTGACGGGCAATCCCTTCTGCTCCTGAACTCAGTTTTTGTCTTGTGAAGTCATCTCCTTCTTCTGCGCCATGCAGAATTGCATGGACCTTGAGGATGCTGCCAAGGAAACTTTATGAATAACGGTTTGCCAGAAATTAAAACGCCCCTGCCCGGGCCGGAGGCGAAGAAGATCCTGGACCTGGACCATCGTCTGGTTTCGCCCTCGTATGGCCGTGATTATCCCATGGTGGCAAAACGCGGCAGCGGCATGATGGTGGAGGACGTGGACGGCAATATCTTTCTGGATTTCAGCGCGGGCATTGCCTCGGTATCCACCGGCCACTGCCATCCGGACGTTGTCCGGGCCATCCAGCAACAGGCCGCCACCCTGATCCACATGTCGGGAACGGATTTTTATTATCCCCTGCTCACCGAAGTAGCCGAAAAAATCACGGCGATTACGCCGGGAGATTTTCCCAAGCGTGTTCACTTTGCCAACTCCGGCACGGAGGGCATTGAGGCTGCCATGAAGCTGGCCCGGTATCACACCCGGCGGCATCGTTTTATTGCCTTCCTGGGGTGCTTCCACGGGCGCACGTTTGGCTCCCTCTCGCTGACAGCCAGCAAGGCCGTGCAGCGGAACGGCTTTGGTCCGCTGCTTCCCGGCGTCAGCCACGTTCCCTATCCCAACCCCTACCGGTGCATTAACAGGCATCCGGCAGGTGAGTGCGATTGCAGCGGCGTGGAGGCCATCAAGAAGCTTTTCAAGACGACGGCTCCTCCGGAAGAAGTTGCCGCGGTGGTTGTCGAACCCATCCAGGGTGAAGGTGGCTACATTGTGCCGCCGGATGGCTTTCTGCCCGAGCTTCGCAAGCTGACGGAACAGCACGGCATCCTGCTGATCGCCGATGAAATCCAGACCGGCATGGGACGCACGGGCCGCATGTGGGCCTGCGAACACTCCGGGGTTGTGCCGGACATCCTGGTGACCGCGAAGGGCATTGCATCCGGAATGCCGCTGGGCCTGACGGTTGCGCGGGCCGACATCATGAATTGGCCGCCGGGAGCTCACGCCTCCACCTTTGGCGGAAACCCGGTGGCGTGCGCAGCGGCGCTTGAAACGATTCGCCTGCTGGAAGAGAAGTACATCGCAAATGCGGACAGGATGGGCAAGTACATCTTGGAACGTCTTCAGGGCTGGCCTGCAAAGCTTCCTCAGGTTGGCAACGTCAGGGGCAGGGGACTGATGATCGGCATCGAGCTGGTGAAGGACCAGGCCAGCCGTGAGCCTCATCCGCAGATGCGCAAGCGGGTGCTCCAGCGCGCCTTTGAGCTGGGATTGCTTGTGCTGGGTTGCGGTGAAAGCACTGTCCGTCTGATGCCCCCTCTGCTTGTGGAACAATACCAGGCTGATTTTGCGCTGGAAGTTCTGGAACGGGCGATTGAAGAATCATCGAAATAAGGTTGAGAAGCATTGGACTGGGCAGCTCATCTGGTCTATCGCGCGTTGGTCTGGAAAGAGAGACGGCGCGCTGGTGTAGCCAGGGTTGGACGGCGTGGCGAGGATGCGCCAGCCGATGCGAAGACTCGGCACTTGAAAGTGGGCGCGCGGGGTGAGACGCTGGCTTATTGGTACCTCCGCCAGGCGGGGTATGCCATTGTTGCCCGGAACCGAAGGCCGCATGGCCGGCGGGGCGAGCTGGACATGGTTGGCTGGGATGGCCCTGTGCTGGCGTTTGTTGAAGTAAAGACTCGGACGGGCGAAGCGGCCGGACCTCCTGAGATGGCAGTCAGTTATGACCAGCAGAAGCGGATTTTTAAAAGCGCCTGGGAATATATGCGGCGGCTGAAGCGGCAACCGGCTGCATACCGGTTTGATATCGCAAGCGTCTTGTGGGACCCTGCAAGAGGCTACCATGTGCGGGTGATCAAGGACGCCTTCAAGGAATAGCGACGCCGTGTTTATTCCCGCGGGGAAACTTGTAACATTAAGGAGTAATAATCTTGCCTGAGCTCAGGAAAGATCCTATCACCGGCCGCTGGGTGATTATTGCCACGGAACGCGCCAAAAGGCCTTCCGATTTTGTTCGGGACAAAGTCGAGATTCGTGGTTCGGGTTTCTGCCCGTTCTGTTACGGGAATGAGGCGAAAACTCCTCCGGAAATCATTGCCTACCGCAGCGACGGGAGCCTGCGCAATTCGCCTGGTTGGTCTTTGCGGGTGGTGGCCAACAAGTTTCCGGCGCTTGGCATTGAGGGCTCTTTGAACCGCCAGGGTGAAGGCCTTTATGACAAGATGAGCGGCATCGGCGCTCATGAGGTCATCATTGAAACCCCTGACCACCAAAAGACCCTGGCCATGCTTTCACCCCGCCAGATTGAGGACGTCCTGTGGGCTTATCGTGACCGGATCCTGGACCTCAAAAAGGACCGCAGGTTCAAGTACATCATGATTTTCAAGAACCACGGCGAAGCCGCTGGAGCTTCGCTGGAACATACCCACTCGCAATTGATCGCCCTGCCGGTTGTCCCCAAGCAGGTGCGGGAGGAGACCGATGGCGCGAAGGATTACTTCAGGTTCAAGGAGCGCTGTATCTTCTGTGACATCATCCGGCAGGAATTGGAAAGCGGCGTCCGGGTGATCGCTGATACGCCGGCGTTTATTGCCATTGCGCCTTTCGCCCCACGCTTCCCGTTTGAAATCTGGATTATGCCCCGCGTACACCAGTCGACTTTTGAGGATTCACAGAGGCAGGAATTCGAGCAGTTGGCTGTGATGCTGAAGGACATGTTGACGCGTTTGGACAAGGTCCTGGACTTTCCAGCTTACAACTATATTATCCACACTTCGCCGATCCCAGAGAGCCCCAACGAGCACTACCATTGGCATCTGGAAATCATGCCCAAGCTCACCAAGATTGCCGGGTTTGAGTGGGGCACGGGGTTCCACATTAACCCCACCCCGCCCGAGGAGTCGGCGAAGTTCCTTCGTGACGCTGCAGTGCCTGTTGAGTCCTGAAGGCTTGCCTTCGGCGCGGCATTTTACAGGTCTCTATTTTACTTCAGGCCTGGTCGATGGCTTCGGCTGCGCGATGAGCTGACTCCACGGCAGCTTCCTGCCCCCAGTTGACGTTGGCGGCGTACGCGCCTGCGAAATGGATGCGGCCGACAGGGCTCGTGACCTCGGGCCACATTCTGGCGAGCTGGCCTGGCGGGTAGAGAACTCGCTCACAGGCCATGGCCCACGGGTCCGTGGCCCAGTTCAAAACTATTGTCTGCTCGATATCTTCAGACTTGCCGGGATAATATTTTCGGAAGTTGTCCAGAGTGCGCTGCAGCGTTGTGCTGGCTGGAGCAGTTCCCATCAGGACGGCCCGCTGTGTGTTAACCTCGTCAGCGATTCGCCAGACCTCATTGATCCCTGGCGTTCCGAACTCCATATTCGGGCTTAAACCATCCTTTTCCCAGAATGCCGTCCTTGACTGGAAAATAATACGGGCTTGGGTGTAATAGGGCATATTGTTGAGCACAAAATTCTTGACTTCCGGCCAGGCCGGTTCCACTGGAATCAGCCGAAGCATGACGGCCGACATGCAGCACGCCAGGTAGTCGCACTCCATCTTCTGCGATTTACCGAATTCCTTGTAGTGGACCGTAACGCCGGTGTTGCCGTGTTCGATTCGGGTGACGGGCGCACCCAGATGGACCCGCTCGCCGAGCCTTGCCGCAAAGGCATTGGTCATGTGTTGATTGCCGCCCTTGATCCGAAACAGTTTTCGCGTGAGCAGCGGCGTGCCGCGCAACTGCTTGATGGCGGCGTTCCATATCCATTCGAGCGCCGAGCCCTCTGCGCCTCCGAAGCGGACTACGGCCGGCGAGGCCCCTTCGCGCTTCAGCAGATCACTGACGGAGATGTGGTCAAGATCGTCCATCCCCCAGCCGAACGGCGTGTGTTCTTCGCGGACGCGGTCCACGTATTTTTGCAGGTAGATCAGCGGAATGTTCCACCAGGGGTTCCGGGCCAGATAACTTGCCTCGCGCTGCCGGAATCCGAGGTTTCCCAGCACACTCCGGCTCTGGAGATCTTTTTCCGTGTACCACTTGTCGTCGATCCGGCGCATCACGTTGTCGCGCCGGTGATAAGGAACAATGGGGAGGTTGAATTCCTCAAGGTACGGCCAGTAGAGGTTATACCCCGGGTGATAGAAGTGCTCAGCGCCGACGTCAGCGTATAGTCCGTCGGGAAACGGGTCATGAATGCTGCGTACGTGGCCGCCGGGGTGGCCCGCCGCCTCAAGAACGGTGACGTCGTGCCCGCGACGTACCAGTTCATACCCGCAGCACAGCCCGGCGATGCCGCCACCGGCTACAATCACCTTCTTCTTTCCTGCTGAAGCGGGCTGCGCGGAAGAGCGGTGCATGGCTGCCAGGGTAATCACCGCGCCCGTCATTTTTAAGACATCCCGGCGGTGGACCCCACCGGACTTGGGTGCGCTGCTGTCTGCAGAGACACCCGGCTTCTCGGAGCGGGACATCGTCCTTCCCTCGGTGAATAGGGCTGCGCCGCACTGCCTGTTCTGTTTCAACCCCTGCCAGCGGCAATGCGGCGTCCACGTTCTGGAGCGGCGAAATCTTTAGCCTGGCTACACGTTTTCCGGAACAACGAAAGGTTTACGATAGCCGCGGTCCCC
>JAJYJL010000516.1 GCA_021789565.1 Acidobacteriota bacterium | reverse complement strand
ATGACTTCCAGGCCAGGTTAAAGATAGTGCGGTCGTACCCGCGAGAACCGGCCAGCACAACTCTTAAATGCCGAAACGCTTCCTGAACATTTTCGTGGAGCAGGAAATAGTTTCCGATGGTCCACTGGTAAATGGGCAGATTAGGGGCCAGCGCAGAAGCGCGCCGCAGATCTTCTTCTGCCTTTTGGGGGTCGCCTTCAAACTCGTGCGTAGCAGCAAGATTGATCCAGCCCTGAGGATCGTAGGGGTTGGCTTTGATGGCATCTCGGAATTGCTGAACGGCATCGTTCGGCCTCGGATTTGTAATGCTGTACTGGTAGAGTCGGCCCAGTTGAACGTGGTATGTGGCGTTGCCGGAGTTTAGGCGGCTGGCCAGTTCGAGGCTGGGGATAGTCAGCGTGTGGCCTGCCCGGTAGGCAACATAGTTTTTCCCAATCCACACGGTCGCAAGCACAAATCCTGTAAGCAGCAGGAGCATCAGGATTCTTTGGGCGGTCCGGTTCTCAACTCTTATTTGCATACAGCCCTATATAACATCGCATCGCTGTTCGGACAACGAGCTACGCAACCTTTGCTGGCTTGCTCGCCTCGACTTTACAACACGGAGGCGCAAGGCCGAAGTATATCAAATTATTCCAATAGTTGGATGAGCGTGGGACGGCGTTACGTCGGCACGGTTGGAAGTCCGCTTGCCCACAAGGAGTCTCATTCCGTAGTTCCAGTTTCCTTTAGCGGGTTAAAACCGGCGCCAATACAGGAAAGGAATGGCAAGGGGAAACTACCGTGAAGTTGAATGGAAAAAACGCAGGGGCAAGTAATGAACCCGCCCCCGCAATCCTGTCCCGAGCTCTGAACGGTGGCTTGTGTGCCTCCGTTCAGAACTCATCGGGACCGTACCTTGCATTGGTTAGAAGTAGAACCGCAGTGAGAGCTGAATGTTGCGCTCGCCACCGCTGCTTGGGCTTCCGCCCTTGGTGGTTACTTCCCCGAATGTAGAGCTGGTGGGATTGAAATTCACGCCGCCTCCGCTCGGGCCACCCCAGTTGGGGTGGTTCAGGAAGTTGAAGGCTTCGGCGCGGAACTGAAGGCCCATATTCTCACGAATCGGGAATGACTTAAAGAGCCCAAAGTTCCAATTGTTGAACCCCGGCTGGTAGATGATGTCACGAACGCGCTGGGTGTTGAATGTCCCCTTGGGCGGCGCGGTAAAGATAGGAGAACCGCCTGATGTGGTCGCGAACCACTTGCCGGAGCCGAAATTACCAAGAATCTTCGGATCGCCATTCTTCACCCAGTATTGGCCGTTCACGCCGCAACCGAAGTTGGAGTCGAGACCCACGCCAGCGTAGTCGCTCGATCCTGCCACGCTACACGGATTCCCGCTCTGGAACTGCAGGAGGCTGGAAAGTTCCCATCCGCCCAGTACCTGACCCGCGAAACCCTTCTGGTTGCTGAAGAACGGGAGATGATACAGGATACTGGCCACCACGTTGTTGGGGGCGTCGAATTCGGACGGTCCCCACAAGAAGCTGGTGTCGTAGGTGTTCGGAACCACATCGCGTACATTGGACCCGCTATCCATGCTCTTGGACAGGGTGTACGCCATGCTGAACAGGAGACCCTTGGTGAAGGGGCGGCTCCAGCCAATCTGTAGCGATTTGTACTGGGAAGTGGCGACGCCATTCGATTGGCGGATGGACCCAAAGCCCTTATAGGGCCGTATGGCGTTCAAGTTAACGCCGGGATTGGCTGCGACCGTGGCCAACGTAGGCTGATTAATATCCGCTTGGCGCTGTTCGTGCACGCCATGGCTGCCGACGTAGGCCACGCTCAGGAGGGAGTGCCAAGGGAGTTCACGTTCGACCGTGACGTTCCACGTCCACGCCTCCGGGCTCTTCGTATCCCTGGCCGCCGTTGTCACCACCAGGGGAACGGGGTTGACCCCGGTACCACCGGGGTTGTCCACGTATCCGAAGGACGTGCTGGCGTTCGGCTGAAAAGGTGGATTTCCGCCCAGAAAGATCGAGTCGCTATCTCCCAGGCGCGCTATGAAACGGCCTATCCCGGCACGCAACACTGTCTTGTCATTCAGGCGGTAGGCGACGCCGGCACGCGGCTGAAAAGCATTTTTCTGAACGTAACCGTAATAGTTGGGCAGCCCGTGAAACAGGCCGTTGTATAAGCCGGAAGTCGCTTCCGGAACACGGCCGTTCGCGGAGGAGGGGAAGCCGCTGCCGGGAATAACCATGCCGTTGTAAAGCTGATTGATCGTAGGCGAGCCGTCAATCAGGCCGGTCACAGGGTCAACGGTCACGGCGTTTGCAGGATTGTAGAAATTAGGGTCAAAAACGATCATATTGCCCCAAGCGGCGTGATAAGGAACGATGAGCGAATACCGAAGTCCATAATCGATGTGCAGTTTGCTCGTGACTGACCAGGCGTCCTGCCCAAACATTTCGTACATGTTGCCGCGGAAGATCGTGTAAGCGCGATGGCCGATTTCTGAATACGAGTCAAAAAGGCCCAGTGCCGTGTTTGCAACCGCTGCGCCAGAGGAGGCCATGGAGTAACCCGGCCGAATAAAGTTGCCTCCGTTATCGCTGAAGAGGAATTGACCGTTCTGGGTGTTGGTGCAGGTGTTGCAGGCTGAGACGTTGATTTCATCATTGTTGTTTTCGCCCTGCCATTCCCACAACCCGCCGAACTTGATGGTGTGATTGCCTTTTACCCAGGAGAAATTGTCCGAGAGATCCACAATGGGCCCCGCGGAGTGCGACGGATACGGCCCGCCACTCAACCCACTGAACTCCGACATGTTTATGCTGGGAATGCGGGTCGGGATCAGTTTTTCCGAGACCGAAAAAATATAGGGGAAGTTGACGCCGCGTGTGGTGCGGTCAACAAATCCCGCCTCGTTCACTGGAATCAGGACGCGGTCGTGGCTGACGGTGAACAGTAGTTCGTTCACCTTGGTGGGGCTGAGAACCCAGGTATAATCGAGAGAGTTGGTAAAGTTAGGCCGGTCAAAGTACTTCGGCGTTTCACCGCTGCCGCCATCGAGTGGCTGGTATTCCCAAAAGCTGTAGTAGATGCCCCGATAGCGAATCCGCTGGTTCGGGGTGACGTTCACATCCACAGAAATGGTTTTCTTTTGTTGACGCTGTGGATGGGCGGCCGAAAGGAAAAAGTTCTGGTTGCCGTTGATAGGTGTGTTGAGATTAGGGAAAGGATAGGCGTTCAGTAGTCCGAGCCCGTTGGCGCTGGCCGTCGAACCTGATGTGGCGGTTCCGGGCGCTGGGATGATGTTCCCGGAAAATGGCTGCCCCGTCTTCGGGTCCGTGAGTTGGACGGTCTTGTGATAATAAAAATTGTTCGGATCGAGCAGTTCACTAAAATTGCCGTTCCGCATCAGCAAGGAAGGAACGGTCTGGCTGGTCTGATCCGTATAATAGTTTCGGGTGAATTCCTGCCCCCAGTACCAGAACACTTTGTCCTTGTTCGTATTGAAGTGTCCGGGGATGAAGAAAGGCCCACCGATGTTATATCCGAAATCATTGTAATGATCGGGCGCGACAAAATTGGTTGCCGCCAGGCCGGTGGTGGTGGTGTTAGCGTTGCGCTGCCAGGTATTGGCGTTCAACAAGGTGTTGCGCACGTATTCGTATGCAGCCCCGTGGAATTGAGGTCCGCCGCTCTTGGTGACAATGCGAATCTGCCCGCCGGAGGTGCGTCCGTATTCCGCGCTGTAGTCCGCGCCAAGGACTTGGACTTCTTCCGTAGAATCTTCATCAGCGGAGCCCAGGCTGGTGCCATTGGCGCGCGTCCGTGTAGCGGGTGCGCCGTCATAAGTGATCAAATTGTTCCAATTGCGGGAGCCGTTGAAGTGCGACGGACCCTGGCCAAAATTGAAATTCAAGCCGGCAAGATTCCCCCCCTTGAGCTCCTGGTGCGAGCTGCGCCAGATTGACCGGGTTGCGCCCGTTCAGTTCCAGTGAGTCAATCTGCTGCCGCGTCACCAGCTTTTGTACGGCGGCGGATTGGGTTTGCAGCGTCGCTACCTGCGCTGTCACCTGTACCGTTTGTGTCGTCGCACCTACAGTGAGCACGGCATTAATTGCGAGCCGGGCACTCGGGTCGAGCTTGTTCTGCTGGGAGACGTATTTCTGAAAACCTGCTGCAGTGGCGGTCATCGTGTAATAACCAGGCGGGAGGTTGGGAATTGCATAAAACCCGCTTGCGTCGGTTGTTGCCTGACGCTGGAGGCCGCTCTGATTGCTTACTGTGACCATGGCTTTTGGAACGGTTGCTCCCGACGGGTCCTTGACGTAACCCGAAATAGTTCCGAAATCCGACTGTGCCCAAAGAGTTCCAGATAACAGCAACCCAAGGATTGCTGCCAGTACCGCTTTCCTACGTACGTCGCTCATTTTGCGCTCCTCTCTCAGGTTCCTCAAGACTGGTTGAGGGAAATTAAGGAAACGTCAGCAAGCGTGCCTACGAACCGTACTTTGTTCTGGGGACGGGCTTCGGGTGGATGATCGAGTGAGCGCCCTTGGCCCTATTGGTTTCCCCGTTTCGTCGAACTGATTGAAGAGAAGTGAGTGTACGTCGGGGAAGTTACGACATTGTTACGTATAGGTTTACTTGAGATTAAGAGATTTGGAGACAGATTAAATCATCTGCCGTCGACGCCTCCTTTGTCAAAGGCACAAAGACTTGCGGCAACAATGCACCTCACCCGGATTGAAATCCGAGCGATTATTGATTTCCATCTGCTGTGCCCTGACTACCTCTTTATTGGTCGCCCCAAGCAAGACGACGCTATGGCTCATGCCATCTGATTTGGCGAATGCAGTGAATCGATGAGTAGTTATATACTCCTCTCTTTACTACGTTGTCAAGTATTTTGCCGTAATTTTCTTTTTGCGCCCGGGCTCTTCCGAGAAGCCAACGCCCAATCAGAAGCGAAAAAGCCTTTCAATGGCTATCAAACAGGGCCGCATCGAAACGCCCTTGAGCCGGTTTGAGCCTTTGTTCCACGATGTGCGCGTCGGCCGGAATGCGTCGCCAGTTGGAAGCGTAGCAACGCGATTAACGCAGCACTGCTTTAAATGGGGAACTCCCTGCGCGAGTGCTGCCTTTACGAAGACGGCTGGCCAGGTTGATTGACACCTTAATGCGCCGCCGGATATTCTGATATCTGGCCTTGACTTGTGTGCTAAGCGCGATCGCCGCTCGATCGGCAAGGAAAGACAAGGCAGGGCTGGATTTCAAAGAACCCCTGGGATGCAGGTTGTTACCCGAAGGGAGTCTGACTTGTTGTTTACCGCTCTCTGATTGACCTGCTGGAAGGTGTTCTCTAACAAGAGACAAGACAGCGTTCCGGATTACTAGTATGCATTTCGTTGCCAGACTGGAAGAGATCGAAAAACGGTATGAGGAGCTGACCGCCGCTTTGAGCGACCCACAGGTCCTGGGGGACCCGTCTGCCTATCAGAAGACAGCCAAGTCCCACTCCGAGTTGCAGGAAATTGTGGAACGGTATCGCGAGTGGAAAGACGTCCAGAAGGCCCTGGTCGGGACCCGATCGTTGCTGGAAGACTCATCCTCCGACGCTGAAATGCGGCTTCTGGCTCAGGAGGAGCTTTCCGAGCTTGAAAAGCGGCAGGAGGCTGTGGAGAGCGAGTTGAAAACCCTGTTGCTGCCAAAAGATCCGAACGACGAGAAAAACATCGTTCTTGAAATCCGTGCAGGGACGGGCGGTGACGAGGCAACGCTGTTTGCGTCCGAAATCTTCCGCATGTACGGCCGCTACGCTGAGCAGCAGAACTGGAAGGTCGAAATCCTTTCTTCTTCCCTTTCGGGAGTTGGCGGACTGAAAGAATTGATCGCGGTGGTTGAAGGCAAGAATGTTTACAGCCGTCTCAAGTATGAGAGCGGCGTTCACCGCGTGCAACGAGTCCCTGCGACGGAACAGCAGGGCCGGATTCACACCTCAGCCATTACGGTTGCGGTGCTTCCCGAGGCCGACGAGGTGGAGGTACAAATCGACCCCAAGGATATTCGCATCGACACCTTTTGCTCTTCGGGGCCGGGCGGGCAATCGGTGAACACCACCTATTCGGCGGTTCGCATCACGCACCTGCCTACCGGAATGATCGTGTCCTGCCAGGATGAGAAATCGCAGATCAAGAACCGCGCCAAGGCCATGCGCGTATTGCGCTCCAGGCTTTACGAGCAGCGCCTTGAAGAGCAGCAGAAGCAGATTTCTGAAGAACGGCGGACGATGGTGGGCACCGGTGACCGCAGCGAGAAGATAAGAACATACAATTTTCCGCAAAACCGCGTA
>JAJYJL010000515.1 GCA_021789565.1 Acidobacteriota bacterium | reverse complement strand
ATGAAAATATCCAACCTCCCCGCCCGTTACCCACCTTCGCGTCTTCCGGCTGGCAAGCTCTACGTTGTGGGGACGCCGATTGGCAATCTGGAAGACATCACTCTGCGGGCGCTGAACACCCTGAAGGCTTCAGACCTGATCGCCTGCGAGGATACCCGCCGGACCCTGAAGCTCCTGAATCATTACGAAATCCGCACCCGGATCATCAGTTACCACGAACACAATGAGATGACGCGCGGGCCGGAACTGGTTCTTGAAATGGAGCAGGGAAGCGTGATCTCCCTTGTCTCCGATGCCGGCTCGCCGGTGCTTTCCGATCCCGGTTTTCGGCTGGTCCATCTGGCCGTCCGGCACAAGATTCCGGTGGTGCCGGTGCCGGGCCCCTCGGCCATGGTGGCGGCGCTCAGCGGGGCCGGGCTTCCCATGAACGAATTCATTTTCACAGGATTTTTGCCGGCCAGGAGGTCGGCGCGCCGCAAGGCGCTGGCGGCGCTGGCCGGGTTCGAGAAAACCATTGTCCTATATGAAGCGCCGCATCGCATTGTTGAATCCTTGCGCGACGTTCATGAAATTCTCGGCGACCGCGAAATCGTGATTGCGCGGGAGGTGACGAAGGTCCACGAGGAATTCCTGCGAGGGACGGTGGCGGAGATTTACGATCTGATCGAGAAGTCGCCGCGGAAAGGCGAACTGACGGTCATCCTGGGGCCGGGCGCAGCTCCGCAACCGGGCGACGGGAACGGCCAGTCCGTCCGGGCGGAGGTCGAAAGACTCAGGGCAAGCGAAGGGATGGATGAGCGCAGCGCCCTGAAGTCCGTCGCGCGCGCCCGCGGCATCTCCCGCAGCGAAGCCTACCGCCAGCTTCAACTGGAAAAGAGCCTGGAGAAAGAGCCTTCTTGAGCCCAGGCATTGGCGACTCCAAAACGAATGATGATTTTTGAATGGTGAAGGATAAAATGACCCTGCCCTCGAGAAAGTAGTTACACTGGCGGCGCGGCGGGCGGCGCAACTTTGCGAAGGCATGAGTGCACTCGTGCCGACGTAGGGCTCATCACTCTTCTTTGAGGGGCTTCAGCACCTGGTCGTGACCGGCAATTTTGGTCAACAGGGCACAGCGGCTAAAGCCAGCATTTAACCGTGTTGCCTTTCGGCTCAACTGAAGTCGTGCCCTTCGCAGTACTAATTGCTGCGGACAATATCGTTCCAAAGAAATCGTCGACGCGTGCCAGCACTTCCCCGGGGCTGCGGGCGCTCTGGACGCTGCGGCGCAGTTCAGCGCCGTTTCTCACCCCGTGGGTAAACCAGCTTGCAAACTGTTTCATCTTGCCGATAGCGCCGGGGGTTTCTTCCTGCACCAGCATGGCGTAATAATCGCGGATCAGTTGATAGCGGTCGGCGTCTGAAGGCTGTTCATAGCGGCCGGTGCGGGCAAACGATTCCATCTGGCGGAAGATCCAGGGATTGGTGGGGGCGGCGCGGCCGATCATCACGGCGTCGCAGCCGGTCTGTTCGCTGAGCGCCAGCGCGTCCTCCGGCGCCATCACGTCACCGTTGCCGATGACGGGAATTTTAACGCTGGCTTTGACCTCCGCGATGATGTCCCAGCGGGCCTTTCCGCTGTAACCCTGCAGGCGGGTGCGGGGATGGATGGCGATGGCCTCGACGCCCGAGTCTTCCGCCAGGCGGGCCACTTCCAGCGCCACAATCTCCTCGTCGCTCCAGCCCGACCGGATCTTGGCGGTGAAGGGAATGCTCACGGCAGCGCGAATCTTCTGGAAAATAGTCTTGAGTTGAGGCAGATCGCGCAGCAGGCCGGAACCTCCGCACTTCACAACTTTTTTAGCGGGGCAGCCGAGGTTGAGGTCAACAATGTCAAAACCGAGGTCTTCGATCATGCGGGCGGCGTCGGCAAGATGATCGGGGTCGGCGCCGAAAATCTGCGAGGTGATAGGGCGTTCCTCTTCGGTGTAATAAAGGTAACGGCGCGAGCGGAGGTTCTGCCGCACCATCGCCTCGCTGGAAACAAACTCTGTCATGATGAGGCCGCAGCCGCCCAGTCGCTTGATAAACCTTCGGAAGACGGTGTCGGTGATGCCCGCCATGGGCGCCAGGATGTGGGCCGGGTGGATGCGTACATTACGGATGTGGAGTTCTTCAAAAAGCATAGGCCAGCTATTCATTGAGTATAGCGGCGCGATCGGCAATTGCAAATCGCATCTGCCCTTCGGCTACGAGTTCATCGTTGATTGTAGCTTCGCCTCGCAGTTCACCGAGCGCTTCGCGCAGCTTGAGCACGCGGGCCTTAAACCACACCGTGTCGCCGGGCACTACAAGTCTGTGGATGCGGGCGGAGGGAATTTGCAGGATCACGGCGATTTTGCCGGCCATTTGGGGCCGTTCCAGCACCAGAATGGCGCCAAGCTGGGTGACCGCCTCCAGCAGAATGCCGGGCGGGACCACTGGAGACGACGGCGAGTGTCCGATCAGCATCGCCTCATTGGCGGTGAAGTTTTTTATGCCTTGAATTTCAACGCCCGGCGTGAAAGCGGTGACGCGATCCACCAGCAGAAACGGATAGCGGTGTGGCAACAGGCGCTGGAGGGTGGATTCGAAAGATGGTCTGGCGTCTCCTGGTGATTGGCTTGTTGTCATTGATCTGATGCCGGGCAGTGACGAATGAGCCTGAACTTAACCGGGAATTTTTACGAACTGACGGCCATTGATGCGAAAGGGCACGCCTTCAGGCGTGCCGGGAGAACGGTCCTCATCCCCATTCCTTAAGGGCTTCATCCTCCCGAAGAGGCCGTTTCGTCTCAACGAATCAGGACCAGCGGCTGAAGCCGGCATCCTGCCAGAGGTCTTCACAGCACGAGTAGACTCGTGGCCTTTCACTGGCCCTTGTCACTGCGTGAATAATCCAGGTGCAGGGTTCCACTTTTTGCGGGAGCCGCCGTGCCTGCCGGGGCCGGCGCTGGTTCCTGCTCGGCGGGCGGCTTGAGTAGTTCCCGGCCCAGCGGGCGGCTGCGCGCGGTGAAGTCGCCGGGACGGTCCTTGTCCGCTGCATACTGCTCGAGCATGGCTTCGAGTTTGGAGTCGAGGTCGTCCAGGTAACTGACCACCAGGGCTTCCATGAACATCGGCTCCTTGGGAGAACCGAATTCCAGCCTGCCGTGGTGTGAAAGGATAATGTGCTGGAGGCGGTCCCACAACTCGGGCGGAAAATCCGGAATCTCCCGCACCTTGTCGCGAACCATTTCCACTCCCATGCTGATATGCCCCACCAGGTGGCCGCGCGTTGAATAGCTGAACCCGCGGGTGAAATTGAGTTCCTCGATTTTCCCCAGGTCGTGCAGCAGGAGGCCGGCAAGAATCAATTCGCGGTCAAGGAAAGGGTAGTGGTCGCAGAGGCGGTCGCCCATCCCCGCCAGGGAGCTGACGTGTTCGATCAGCCCGCCAATGAAGGCATGGTGGTAGCTCATGGCGGCGGGCGCCTGCCTGTATTTGCGGGCGATTTCCGGATCGTTGAAGATGCCTAAAAGCAGGGTTTGCAGGTGGCCCCGGGGCATCTGCTGGATCCGTTTGAGCAAGCCCTGGAAGAGTTTTTCGGGGTCCTGGGCGCTGTGCGGAAGATAGTCGGCAAGGTCGACGTCGGCTTCGCGGCACTTCACAATCTTACGCAGGGAAAGCTGGAGATTGCCCTGGTAAAGTTCCACCCCTGCCGCGACCCGGACCACGTCATCGGCTTCAAAGTCCATGTCCGCGCTGTCGCAGTCCCACAGCTTCCCTTTGATGGTTCCTGTGGTGTCCTGAAATTCCAGATCGAGGTAGGCGCTTCCATTACGGGCGGTCTTGCGGTCTTTGGCGCGAACCAGAAATGTTGTGCTGACGGAAGTCCCGGGCTTCAGATCGGCAATGTAGGCTTCTTTCATCCCGTTGTGCCTCGGCGCGGCTCAGTAGCTCTCATCGCCTCCCGGGGGCGCGCCCGTGTCCGTAAAGCCGGGGGCCAGGCGGATGTAGCTTTCTTTTCGCAGTTCGGTCAGAAAGCCTCGCATCCCGCTCTGCACCCTCTGCTCGTACAGGTAGTTCATCACCTGGTTGGCGACCTGGTCAAAGGTTGGATGCTGTCCCACGCGTCTTTCCAGGACTTTAAAAATCATGTAGCCATACTGGGTCTTGATGATGGGGCTGATGTCGCCGACATCCACGTTGGCGATGTCTTTGGCAATCGCCTCCGAAATGGTTCCCTGCTTGAAGAAACCGACATCGCCGCCTTCCTTGGCGCTGGGGGAATCCGAGAGCTCCTTGGCCACGTCGGCGAACCGGGCGCCACCCTGGAGCTCGCTCTGGGCCTTCTTAGCCAGTTTCTCGGCCTCTGCGGGCGTGTGCTTCTCTGTGGAGATCATGATTTCCGCCAGATGAACTCCGGGCGGAGAATTGAACTCCTGCTTGTGGGCCTCAAAGTATTTCTGCGCATCCGCCCGCGTGAGGATAATCCGTGAACCGACTTCCCGCGAAATCACGCGCTGCATCAGGAGCTGGCGCTTGATCTGGTCCTTGAAGTCCTCCCAGTTCATGCCGTCTTTTTCGACGGCGTCCTGAAGGTCCTGAAGCGACTTCAGGTGGTACTGCTGCCGGATTTCGTCGAGGTGTTTGATGACGTCCATATCCACATTGATGTCGTCATCGCCGGCCTTCTGGACCATCAGGTCCTGGTCAATCATGTCGCGCAGCAGGTCCTTGCTCTGCAGGTTGAACAGTTTTTCAAGTTCCGCGCCCGAGTATTGCTGGGCCAGTTTCGCGTGCAGCGTTGCGCGCTCTTTGTCATACTCGCGCTGGGTGATGATCTTGTTGTTGATGCGCGCAATAATGCGTTCCACCAGCACCGTGTTGGCGTTGGCGAGGGGCACAGCCAGCGCTGCTAAGCCCAGAACCATCAATAGACTAAAAGTCTTTCTCGACATAACATTCACCCCACACAGAGACTTCTTGCGGGCCCGGAATTTATGCTCCCGTCTGTGCGTTTGCGTGTTCCTGCAAAAACCGCCCGCAGTAAGTAATGTTAGCTCCCAGGCTGCAATTCCAGCAAGATATTTTCAAGATCTTTCAAAACGTCACCGCTGCCGCCGGCCACCTGCATCCGGAGGACGCCGTCGGGCTGGAAGGCCACGCCGCGCTGGTTCTTGATGATCTCCATCAGCCTTTCCGGGCTGACGGGCGTCTGTTCGTGGAAACGCATGCGGATTTCAGCGCCTTTCCTTTCCACGGTGTGGATCCTCAGCTCTTCGGCGCGGGACTTGACCACGGCATAATTCAGCAACTGTTGGACGGGGGAGGGAACGGGGCCGTAACGGTCTGTCAGTTCGGCTTCCATGTCGCGAAGCGCATCCTGCGTCTTGAGCGCAGAGATGCGCTTATACATGCGCAGGCGCTGGCGCTCGTCAGCGATGTAGCTTTCCGGAATCTTGATATTGATGCCCAGGTTGAAAGTTGTGCGGACCTCGAGGCATGAGGGTTCGCCCTTCAGTTCGTGGACCGCCTCGTCCAGCATGCGCAGGTAGAGGTCAATGCCGATGGCGTTCAGGTGGCCGTGCTGCTCCTGCCCCAGAACGTTTCCGGCGCCGCGCAGTTCAAGGTCCAGGGCCGCCAGCCTGAAGCCCGCCCCCAGGTCCGAAAATTCCTTCAGGGCCGCCAGCCGGCGCTTGGCGATGGGGGTGAGGGTGTCGACGGCGGGAACCAGAAAATAGGCGTAGGCCCGGCGGTCTGACCGCCCCACACGGCCGCGAAGCTGGTAGAGGTCGGACAGGCCGAAGCGCTCGGCGTGGTTCACGATCATGGTGTTGGCTCTTGGAATATCGAGCCCGTTCTCCACCAGCGAGGTGGCCACCAGCATATCGTATTTGCCCTCCATGAACTTCAGCATCGCACGTTCCAGTTCGCGCTCGTGCATCTGGCCGTGCGCGACCCCGATGCGCGCCGCCGGAACCAGCCGCTGTAGCAGAGCGGCGATGGTGAAGATGGATTCCACGCGGTTGTGAACAAAATAGACCTGGCCGCCCCGTTCCATCTCATGCAGGATGGCGGACTGGATGAGGCTGTCATTGAACGTCGCCACGGTGGTTTGAATGGCCAGCCGGCCCCGGGGCGGGCTCTCAATCACCGAAAGGTCGCGCAGCCCGCCGAGCGCCATGTGCAGGGTGCGTGGAATGGGCGTGGCCGACATGGTGAGCACGTCGATGTTGGCTCTCAGCTTTTTCAGCCGCTCTTTGGCCGCCACGCCGAATCGCTGCTCTTCATCCACGATGATCAGTCCCAGGTCCTGGAACTGCACGTCCTTCGACAGCAGGCGGTGGG
>JAJYJL010000514.1 GCA_021789565.1 Acidobacteriota bacterium | reverse complement strand
GGGATTGTTCCTCGGTGGCCGTATGGCAGCACAAGAAGCTTACGCCGCGGGCCGCCAGCCCCTGGATGCTTTTGTCCTGGTAAATGGACTTTTCGCTGTCCGGATTGCGGTCGGACTTGTCGGCGGTGCTGGGATAATAAAGATTGCGCACAGCAAACTCGCCCGTTTTGGGGTCCTTCAGCTTGATGAACTCGCCCAGGCGGTACTTCTTCCACATGGCATCCTCAAAGTTCAGCAGGTTCGCCGGACCGTGCAGCGCCGCAACAATGTTGATATCCGACGGCCGGCCCCCAAAACTGAACTGGAAACCATTCAGAGAGTTCTTGATGTTATTCAAGAACACGCCATCGCCAATCTGGATAATGTCATAAACCTGCCGGTACCGGGCGGAGCGTTGCATGATTTTGTGAAGGTCTGCAGACGCCCAGTCCTGCGGCTTTTCAACGAGCTGAGCATCGGCCTTTGTGCTGAGCGCCGCAACGACACCGCCCAGGCCAACGGCCATAAAATCCTTACGTGAAATCTTCATATGATTTGCCTCATTCTATGAGTGAGTTTATTAACAACCACCTACATGAACTATGAGTTTCCTGAGTTTAGATGCTGCTAGGAGGAGAAACGCAACACTCCCCCGGCCTTGGCGCGCGGCGGAGCGGGGCAGGCAGGGTCCACAAGGTGCGGATAATGACCGCGTCACTGGCGTGCAAAAGCGTGTCGGCGGGGAAACGGTCAGCGCTAGTTCATGACGCCTTCGCCCACCAGGGCGATGTTGTCGCGGGTGGTGTTTTTCACCAGGTACATGGCCTCATCAGCCAGGTGGAGAAGGTCTTTCCGGGTGTGAGCGTCCGCGGGGAAACCGGCCACACCAAAGCTGGCGGTAACTTTCACGTTCAAACCCTCTTCGTCGAGAAACACCTTGGAGTTGAGCAGCTCGCGAAGGCGGCGGACGACGCTCAGGGCATTGTGCTTGGATGTCTGTGGCAGGAGCACAACGAATTCGTCGCCACCATACCGAAAGGCGTAATCAATCAGGCGCAGGTGGCCCTTAATCAGAGTGCCGACGTGCCAGAGCAGCTTGGAGCCTGCCAGGTGGCCGTGGGTATCATTCACCTGCTTGAAATGGTCCAGGTCAATGAAAATCACCGAGAACTCATACCCGTAGCGGATGGAACGGTAAATCTCTGAGTCGAGCACAAAGTTGAGGTGCCGGGCGTTATAGAGCGCCGTGCAGTCGTCGGTGATGGTCAGCTCGTGGATGCGCTGAACGTAACGCGCGTTCTCCAGCGCGATGGCGGCATAGTCCGCCAGGTTGACCAGAATCGGGATGTCCTCCTCGTGGAAGTGCCGGGTCTTTAATGTATTCACCAGCTCGATGGCACCCAGAACGCGCGCCCGGCCTTTGACTGGAACACACACGATGGAGCGCGCGCCGGTATGCCACACCTCATTCTCCAGGCTAAAGCGCGGTTCTTTGCTAACATCCTCGATCAGGACGGGCTCGCCGTGCTCGGCAACCCAGCCGCCAATGCCTTCTCCCAGCTTGACCCGAACGTCTTTCAGGCTGGAGTTTCCAATGCCCGCAGCCATTTCGCAATAAAGCTCGTTGGACTTTTCGTCCAGCATCAGCAGTGACCAGGCGTCGGGGCGAAGAAAAACGTTAATCTTCGCCATGATAGTTTCCAGGACCTTCCGCAAGTCGAGGGTAGAGGCAACGGCCTTGCCAACTTCGTGGAAGAGTGAAAGCCGCTTAATCTGCTGCTCGAGCTCGCGAATTCTTTGGGTTTCGTCGGTCATCGGCCTGCCCTTAACCCGGCCCCAGCGAAAGTCTTACCAAGCACGCAAAAGATGGCCATGCGTTGTCTTTATTTCTTTCGGCTGTTTCTTCAATTTGTTTATGCGAACTTCCGATGAATACATTGCAGGGGGCGTGTTGCCAAAGCCCGCTGCAATTGTGTAGGTAAGATTTCGGGCCCGCGGCCAGCCGGGCAGCCTGAAATGGAGGAACTCCATGCCGCATGAATGCGAGCGCCCCCAATGTGTTGTAGGAAATCCTTAAACACAAAATGCGGAAGCTGCGGCAAAAGCTCCTGCCTGCCAGGGGTAAATAATTGACACTGCCCGTGGCGCAGAAATATGATGAGAAGCAACCAGAGCGGGAGGACGACTGGAAAGACTGTATTAATGGGATCATTTGGCGAGAACCTTCGGCGCGAACGGGAAATGCGGGGGATAACGCTGGAGGAAATCTCTGCGGCCACCAAGATCAGCGTCCGTTTCCTCAGTTCCATTGAAAATGAAGACTTTTCCCGCCTGCCGGGGGGCATTTTCAACCGCGGCTTTGTGCGGGCCTATGCGCGCTATCTGGGGCTGGACGAAGACCCGATTCTTGAAGAATATCAGCTTGCCGCAAGGACCAGGACTGAAGTCGATCTCAGCCAGTTTTCACCCCCCCGAACTCATTCCTACCAGGAGCGGCGTCCCCGCCGCACGCTGTGGGCCGTGCTGATCGCTATTGGCCTGCTGGCCATCGGGATCAGCTTGTGGCACTACACACACCGGACAGTGGAAGTCCCCTCCCTGCCGGAAAATGCCCTGCCCGCGAAAAATTCGCAGGCCGGCCAGCCGCAATCAGCACGAGCAACTTCTACATCTTCCGCGTCAAGTCCCGCCGGCAGTGGCGTTCAACAGGCGAAAACCGTGGCTCCCGGAGGAGTGCTGGCAGCGACTTCAACCACACCGCCAGCCGCCCCTAAGCTGCCACCTGTTCCGGATACCGACGGCAAACTGGTTCTGCAGATCGCCACTACCGAGAGCTCCTGGGTGGCGATTGACGCCGATGGCAAGTCAATGATGCAGGGCGTGATGGCACCCAACATGGTGAAGACTTTTGAGGCCGACACCAATTTTGACGTTCTCACCGGAAACGCTCAGGGCGTGACCCTCACCTTAAACGGCCAGACCATGAAGCCACTGGGACGCGAGGGCGAAGTAAAACAGGTCCACCTGACCTGGAATAGTCTGCAGAAACCGAATCCCGAATAAGGCCATTGCCATTTCCAGCGATCTTGTGGAACTCTTTCGCGCGGGCAAAGCCCCTTCACTCATCCGCCGGAAAGCGGCGGAAGGCGATCTGCCAGTCTCGCAGAAAGAAAAGATCGAAATTCTGGTGACCCTCTGCTGCGACGCCGATGAGTCCACACGCGGCAGGGCATTTGAAACCCTTAAAAACTGGGACACCGCGGACCTGAGTCAGGTCTTCACGAACCCGCAGACTCCACCCGCAGTGCTGGAATTTGCTGTTCGATGCCTGCTCCCCGTGCGGCCGGAGCTGACGGAATCCGTGTCCGGCAATCCGGCGCTGCCAGAACCGCTGCGGAATCTGATTCAAAGCGATACGCGGAAACTCGGCGCGTCCGAAGCTGTGGAGGAAGAAGAGGGCGCAGGGGAACCTGCCGCGCGAGAGACGCTGGTGCAGAAAATCAACGCCATGACCGTGGCGGAAAAGATCAACGCGGCCCTGATGGGCAGCCAGGAAGAAAGGACCCTCCTGATACGCGACGCGAACAAGATCGTGGCCCGAGCCGTTCTCCAGTCGCCCAAGCTCAGCGACCAGGAAGTGGAAAACATTGCAACCATGAAGAGCGTCTCGGAAGAAGTTCTTCGCCTGGTGGCAATGAACCGCAAATTCATCCGGAGCTACTCGGTGGCGCGCAATCTGATCAATAATCCCCGGACGCCTATTGACACGGGGCTTCCGCTGGTCCACCGCATGAACGACCGCGACCTGAAAGAACTTTCGCGCAACAAGAACGTCGCCGAGGTAATCCGCAGCATGGCCACCAAGCTCGTGAAGCAGAAAGAACAGGCCAGCAGACCAAAGTTACCCGGCAAGCATTAGCGGGCGCCGGGTAATTACAAACCATCATCTCTCAGGCCCTGCTGCTACACTGCGGGCTCGCCGCAGTCTGCTTGACTCACGGTGTCAAAGATAGTGCAGGTCCGCTGGGCAGCTTCATCATCTCCACCGGATGCGAAACGGATTATAATCGTGGGCCGGGCGGGGTGCCGCTCTGAACGAAGGCCTGTTCCGCGACCAGCAAAAGGCATAGGACATGCTGCGACAGGAAAGCCTTGCACTTCCAGAACGCTGTCCGTTCAGGGGCGCAAAAGCCGCCTGATTTCCCAACCTGAAACCAGGAGGTTCATTCATCATGACAAGACATGGTTTTTCACGCCGCGAATTTATGCGTTCCTCGGCCGGTGCGGGCATTGCGCTGGCGGTACCGCCATTTTTGCTGAACCCCGAAGAAGCCGCGGCAACACCGCCGCCCACCGGTGATCGTGTCCGCTTCGGCATGATTGGTATCGGGATGGAAGGCTCCGGGGTGCTCGACACCTCGATCGGCCTTCCGGGTGTTGAGTGTGTGGCGGCCTGCGACCTGTACGACGGCCGTCACACGCTCGCCAACGAAATTATCAGTGGAGCAACGGGCAAGACGGTGCCAGCCACGCGCCGCTATCAGGACCTGCTCGAGAACAAGGGCATCGACGCCGTCGTGGTCGCCGTTCCCGATCACTGGCATGCGAAGATCATTGTAGACGCCTGCAACGCCGGCAAGGACGTTTATTGCGAAAAGCCGATGACCCACAAAGTGGAAGAGGGATTTGAGATCATCGAAGCGGCACAAAAGAACAACCGCATCGTACAGATCGGCAGCCAGCGGCGAAGCTCGATCCACTTTGCGAAAGCCAAAGAGCTCATCGGGCAGGGCGACATTGGCGACGTCTGGTTCGTCGAGGCAGTACTGGGCCGCAATTCTCCCTGCGGCGCGTGGGTGTATCCGCCTCCGCCCGACCTCTCTCCGCAGAACCTGGATTGGGAAACCTGGCTTGGCGATGCGCCCAAGCGCCCGTTTGACCCTGTTCGCTTCGCGCGGTGGCGCGCCTATGAAGACTACGGTGAGGGCTTGCCCGGCGACCTCTTCGTTCATTCACTGACGGGCATCCACTACGTGATGGGCCTGGATGCGCCGCCGCAAAGGGCACAGACTTACGGCGGGCTCTATTACTGGAAAGATGGACGGGACTATCCCGATCTGATGACCACGCTTTACGAATACCCGAACCTGCAGGTTGCGGTACTGATGACTCAGATGACGCATGAACCCGAAGTGACACGTTTCCTGGGCACGCGAGGAATCATCGAAGTTTACGGCGATGGCGACCGCCTGACCGTCGCACATCAGGATGGCAAGGACCACGATCCTTGCTACTACATTTACAGTTATCCCGGAAAGATGCGAAGCGAATATGAAAAGGAGTGGCACAGGAAGAACGATCCCAGGCTTGGGACTTCCAAACCCGTCGAGGCACAGGAATCCTACAACTACCCGCCGGGTTACAGCGAATTCCGGCACCACTTGTGGAATTTCTTTGAAAGTGTCCGGACGCGCCGGCCGTCAGTGGAAGATGCGGTGTTCGGCAACAACACCTCGATTGGCTGCCACATGGCCAACTATTCCTACTTCCACAAGTCCGCCGCGGTTTGGGACGCAGCCAAAAAGACCATCACGGCTTAGAGGCTATAACGTGGGTCGGTAACTAAAGCGGTCACCTCTCTTGAGCGATGGTACGCGGAAGGCGATTCGCAATCACTGCAGTTTCAGCGTCTCCACCTCCGGACGCGCGACATCACAAGTTCGTGTGAGCACCGCTACTGCGCTTTTCTTGACTCGCCACGATGATGTTTATGCCGAAAAGCTGGCTGAAAGAGGCGACTCATGAGCCGAACGGGCGAGCGTTTGCTCTACTGGGCGCCCCGGGTGCTGGGCGTAGCGTACGCGGTGTTCATCAGCATCTTTGCGCTTGACGTATTCGGGGAAAACCTTCCCCTCGGGAAGCTGGTCATTGCCCTGGCCGTTCATCTTATTCCCACAACCATCATTGTCGTTGTTCTTGCGCTCGCCTGGAAGTGGGAGTGGGTGGGCTTTGTGGGGTTCGTCGCGCTGGGCTTGCTGTACATGTGGATGTCCCGCCTCCGGTTCCAGGTTATAGCGTATCTCATCATCAGCGGGCCAGCTTTTCTGATCGGCCTTCTCTTTCTGGCAAATCGGCTCTGGCGCCGCAAGCTGCAACAGATAGACTAGACAGTTAGCCTCTAGCCGTTATCACTCGCGCACCGGCCTTCCACCCCGCATCACGGCATGCGCCGGACCGGCACACAGGTAGTGCTCCAAGTCAATCGCTTGATTACCAGGTAGTAAACAGAGTAAACAGGCTTATTCCGGGCCAGTTTGGGGAGATCACCCGATTGTCAGTGTTGTAGGCTCCGGTTAACCTGGCAGCAAGGGT
>JAJYJL010000513.1 GCA_021789565.1 Acidobacteriota bacterium | reverse complement strand
GCTTCGCGGGATCGCAGACTCGACAAAGCGCGAATCTGCGCCACCCGCCACAACAATAGGACACGCTCGACCCGTGCCAAGCCGCAGTGCTCGAAAGGAGAAAGTTGGATGAAATTGGAAACCCGTCGAGTCTGGTTCTGTTGCCTGCTTGTATTGCTCTTGTGCCCGCTGACTTCTCAGGCGCAAGGCTTTCTTTATGTCGGCAGTTCCTCCCGCGAATTTGTTGAACAGTTTTATAAGTGGTATGTGCCTCTTGCTCTGAACGATCAGGTAAACCGGAGCTGGGACGCCGCCGTTAGGCTGGCTTCTCCGTCTTTCAGCCCTGAGTTGACCAAACTGCTGCGGGAAGATGCTGTTGCTCAAGCCAAATGCAAAGAGCTTGTGGGTCTCGACTTCGATCCTTTCCTTTACAGCCAAGACCCGGCGCAAGCCTATGCAGTTGGAAGAATCACCCGTGCAGGGGAGGATTATCGAGCCGAGATTTACAGCATAGACCACGGCATTCGGAGTAAGGAGCCGGGTCTCATCGCAGCCTTTAGGCAGAAAGAGGGCCACTGGTTCTTTGTGAATTTTTATTACCTGTCCCCCAAGGACGACCTTTTGACTGCCCTGAAATCTAGGCCTCCATGTACGGAGCCGCGCGTTCCTGCTGGGAAGTAAGAAGGCCCTTGCCCGCGCCTTGGTCTTGCCGCTACCGGAGCCGTTGACTTGCCCGCCGAAGAGCGACGCTGCCTACGGCATCGGCAGTAGGATGACACGTCACCCCCGGCGGGTTTCACCGTTACTCGCGGGGTTGACAACAACCAGCGACCGACGAGCCTTACTTATGGCGCCAATATGGCGGTATCGAGCATCAGCTATACACCCTGGGGAGCGATCAGCACGATTTGCGGTGGGAATGGTTGCGGCCAGTCGCAGGAGACGCGATACTACAACAGCCGTCTTCAGCCGGTTTTGATGGAGCTCGGAACCCAAGGTAGCCCCTCGTCGAAGTACTGCCTGGTTTATAATTACTACTCGGGCAACTCCATGCCGTCGAGCTGCGCGGTGCCGACCGGGGCGAGCGGTTCGAATAACGGCAGCGTGCTAGGCTCCTGGTACCAGGATAATGTGAACTCGGGTTACAGCCACAGTTTCACTTTCTCATACGATGCTGTCAACCGGCTTACGCAGGCTGTCGCTACGGGGAGTCCAGCTTATAATTATACGTATCAATATGATCAGTACGGGAACGGGACATGTGTCGGCGGCTCAGGAGGTGGTACTTGTCCGGCGCTTAGCTACAATTCGGCCACGAACCGGCTCACGTATATCGGAAGTACGCCAGTCTCTTATGATGCTGCTGGCAACCAGTTGAATGACATCTGGTCCACCTACCAATACGATGCCGAGGGACGGGTGACGCATTCCAGTTCCTCAGGGGGGTGGCAGTATCCGGTGTATAATGCCCTGGGGCAGCGGGTGGAGGATTATCAGGGCACGGCGAGTACCTCGATGAAGCTCTATTATCCGCGGGACATTTTTGGTGACCGCACGGGAATCTGGGACGACCATTCCAGCGTTGGCTGGGTAGGCTGGGACGTTTACTGGTCGGAGGTGGCGGGGCAGCGGCTGAACATGGGCGGATCGAGCGCCTACATCGACCACGCGGACGCGGTGGGTTCCACCACCATGGAAACCGACCCTGCCGGAGGCGTGCAGTGGGACATGACTTATTTCCCCTGGGGGCAGATCTGGCAGCAGACGGGCACGCGTCAAACGGGGGTCTACGCGGGGCTCGATTGGAGGGTCAACGACCCCATAATTCCTTCCGCCACGCGCGAGTACAACAACATTCTCTACCGCTGGAACACTCCCGATGCTCTCGGCGGCGACGTCACCAATCCCCAGTCGCTCAACCGCTATGCTTATGTGCTGAATAATCCCACGACGCTCACCGACCCCTCGGGACTGGGACCTTGCGATGCTTTCGAGCCGTGGAATTGCCCACCGTCTTGCGATCCATTCGATTCTGGGGACTGCCAGTGCAATCCCAATGACGGTGGCATTTGCGTCCAGTATTGCTATGAGCTAGGGACCTGCAACGGTCGCAACGGCGGGGGTGGTGGAGGCTCATCAGGCGGAGGCGGCGCACCCGCACCCTCCGGCCCCCCAGGCGCCGGACAGCCACCGCTGGCGGGAGGCGTTTCAGCATATTGGCCGCTCGGGTGTCCATTCCCGTACAACAGCATGGGGCTTTGTGGACTCGCGCCAGATTACTGGACGGCGCAAGGAGGGGTCGCGGCAAACCTGAACTTTCCTTGGGGAATCAGCGTGAGCTTTTTTGCAGGTTTTGCGATTGACCAGCACGGTCATGTAGCCTTCTATTATGGAAAGGGCATCGGGGCTGGCCAGGGCGGCAGCGGCTCTGCAGGGTTCCAGTTTGGGACCTCAAATGCTTACACAAATTGTGGATTGGCCGGGCCGTTCCAAAATGCGAGTGGTACGTTTGGCGGCGAGGGGGTCGGGGCAACCGCCGATGTCTTCCAAGGGAAGGGCAATGGACCGAATGGCACAGTCACTGGCGGCGGGGCAACGATTGGTTTGGCTGGCGGCGGGGGAGCTTCAGCAACGGTGACACAGACCACGGTCGTGCCAATTCATGGCCCCTCCTGCCCCTGAGCCGAGGAGAGGAGACTTGATGAGCCTGCAGAAAGTGAAACTCTTGAGAACGGGAGCACTGGTTGTGTGTCTTGCCGGCGTCGCTGGTTTCTTATATGGAACTTTCGTCTGGTACAAATACTACGACACTCTGCCGCGCTCGCCCCAACCTGCAACTGGGAGAATCTACGTTATGAACATGCACGGCTTTGCTGTCTATGCCACGGAGGAGGAGCGAAGCCGACTGGGTCATATCTGGAACATTTCATTCGTTATAGCCCTGGTAGGTGGAGTAGCCGCTACCTTAATGAGTCCCGACTACCGCAAGAAGATGGGCTGGCGGAGCCTGGATAGTCCTACCGCCCATCCGCCACACCACAAGGACGGGCCAGGGTGACTGCAGCCAACACGTCTATGTGAGGGCAGCGAGGGAAAAGAAACTAACAAAACCTTAACGGAAGGCGAGCGGCACGGGGAGTCTGGCGTTGTCGCCGAGTTGCGGCCCCGGCGCTGATGAATTTTGCGGCGGCTCCATCCGCACCCACCCTTCACGATGATCAACGGTCAAAACGGGGCTGGCGGGGCTGGCGCAGACCTTCCAGGTCTGCGAGCTGAGTGGGAGGTTTGAGATGATCGAAACCAAGGGCCATGGCTACGCTTTTAACATGTCCTGGATCGAGTTCAGGGCCCCAAACGAGCAGGGCGTTTACTGGCTGCGGGACCGGGACGGCAAGACGCTTTTTGTGGGCAGGGGCAACATCCTGGAGCGCCTGCTGAGCCACTGGAACCGGGAGAATTCCACCGACCTCGCCATATGGGACCGCAATCCGTCCTCGTTCCGGTTTGAGCTGACGGACCATCCCGCCGAGCGCCAGGCCGAGCTGGTCCGGGAGCTCCATCCCGCCTGCCCGCCGGTTTCGCATTCCATTTTTGCCCGGCGCCAGCCGTTGATGCCCTGAATGGGCCGTGGGCCAGCGAGTAGCGAGGACCTCCGGGTTTGGTCCGCGGTTCTTACATTCGGATACGTGTCCGCTCATCCGGCGGCATCGGGCGGTTCGGCAACATGAGCTGCACACTAGGCAGTTCCGGTTATTGTCCCCCAGGTCACCTTCGACAACAATACGAACCGAATCAATAACATTGGAAGCTTGTCGGCGGGTTATGACGCGGCGGGAAACATGACAAGCGACGGGTCGAACACGTATCAGTGGGACGCCGAGGGGCGCATGGTGAGCGTGAACAGCGGGTCGACCTGGTCGGCGACGTACAACGCTTTTGGACAGCGGGTGGAGCGGATCAGTACGGGTGGACGTACCGAGGAGCTTTACGACCCCTCCGGCCGGTTACTGGGGCACCTCAACGGAGCGAACGGCGTCTGGTGGGAGGAATACGTGCCGTTTGACGGGCGGTTGCTCTGGTATTACACTCAGGCCACCAATGTGTCGCGTTACTTCCACGTGAACGCTTTGGGCTCGCTGGGCCTGGCGACCGACCAGACGGGCGCGTCGGTGGAAGAAATGCTCTACTACCCGTTCGGAGATAGATGGCAGAACACAACAGGGTTCGGGTGGGACGAGAAGTTTGCGCAATTCCCCCAGCGCGACGAAGACATCCAGATGTATATGTCAACGTTCCGGGAAGATAATCCGGGGCTGGGCCGGTGGATGTCGCCCGACCCGCTGGGCGGCGACGTCACCAATCCCCAGTCGCTCAACCGGTATGCCTACGTGCTGAACAATCCTACAAGCCTAACCGACCCGATGGGGCTGGACTCGGGGAATCCAGCCGACCCGTGCAGCGCGGATTGGTATTATTACAGCCACGCCGAATGCGGCGGATCTCCGCCGGGGGACTGTGAAGAATACGACCTCGGATCCTGCAGCGGGAACCCCTTTCCTCCTCTCGGCGGCTACGGAGGCGGTGGCTACGGTGGCGGCGGAGGGACGGTTTCCAGCGCCCCGCCCGCCGGCCAACCACCACTGAGGGGCGGTGCGGGGTTCATCTCACCAAATGACGCCGCAGTATGGGAGCAGATCGAACAGCAATACCCATGGATTGTTTCAACCGTTTGGACCTGCGCTTATGCTCCCGTATGTCAGGAAGTATTGGCCGGGGCCGCTGTGGGCGTGGCTGTTGGCTACGGCGTTGCAAAGTTGCAGAATTACATTCACCAAGTCCGGGGGCAGAGTGATGCAGTCTCCGGGGTAAAGCCTGTTAACCCGGGGAGAGACGCATCTGGAAACTGTAATCCCTGCCCGGAGTCTCCGCCTGCTTGGGAGGTCCCGGGGTCCCAACACGGTTCGACAACCGGAACTCACTGGCATTGGATCGAGTGGAATCAGAACCCATTAACGTGCACATGCTACCCTAAGAGAAAATCGGGACCTTCGGCCCCATGAATCCAGGAGCTGCCTCGATGCGAAATATCACCGACCTAATGGATCATTATAGGGACGTGGCACGAATGATATGGAACCTGGGTTTCAGAGCCGTGCCTGAACTGCAAGATTGGGATTCGAGGGATCGATTCGAAGAGATCAAAAAGCTCTTGTTCAGATCGCTTGTGTTTGCGAGATTAGATGAAGGCGAATGCGGACACGAAATTTCCCCTGAAACGGAGCGAGTGCTTCATGTCGTTCCTTCAGGCGCGGAGATAACTCCGATCATGATTCATAATCCGCGGGAAGGCGACAGGAACCGATATTGGGATGATCCTGTGAAGCAAATAAGGTCGGCCGACGCGGAGCTCCATTTCTTGGATTATTTCGATTGGGATGATATGGCCTCGGCGGATTTTCAGTATTACCGCGTTCGCGTAGGCTCCTTTCCAGCACAGCCACATCTTGTGGGCAGGGAAGCTCTGATCGAGCACAAAAACGCTGACGTATTTTTCGCCGGCTGGCGCATTTGATGGCGGGCGGGTGATCACTTACGGGGTTGACTCGCTGGGGCGGCCGCAGTCGGCTGTGGACCAGGGCAACAACATCAACTATGCGCTGAACGCCAGCTACGCGGCCCAAGGGGACCTCGCGAGCGTGACGAATGGCCAGACCAGCCTCTTCAACGGAATCACGTACAGCGTTGGGTACAACAATCGACTGTGGCCGGCCACGTTCTCGGCTTCTTCATCGAACGGCACAGCACTCAACCTTTCCTACGCCTATTTTCCGAATGGAAACGTGGAAACGCGGACCAACAATCTGGACACCGGGCGGACGCTCAACTACGCCTACGACGCGTTGAATCGGGTGATCAGCGGCAAGACCCAGGCGACCTCGGGCGGGGACTGCTGGGGGCAGACGGTTCCTTCGAGCGGATATGACCAGTACGGCAACCTCTCGATCATCAATGTGAGCCAGTGTTCGGCGCCGGCGCTCGACCTGAGCATCAACACCGCCAAGAACCAGATCAATTCGAGCGGATTCTCCTATGACAACACCGGGAACATGACGGGTGATGGGAGCTACAGCTACGTCTGGAACGGCGCGGGGCTGTTGAAGTCGGCGGGAGGCGTCACTTATACTTACGATGGCAACTACAACCGCGTCGAGAAGTCGAGCGGGACGCTTTACTGGCGCGGCCTGGGTGGGAACGTGCTGGCGGAAACAGACACGTCCGGAAACACGCTCGCCGAGTACGTCTATTTTGACGGCAGCCGGATTGCGCGGCGGGATGCGAGCGGGAATGTGTATTATTATTTCCCGGACACGCT
>JAJYJL010000512.1 GCA_021789565.1 Acidobacteriota bacterium | reverse complement strand
ATCGGTTGAAGCAGCAAATGGCAGACCATTGCCCGATGAATGTCATTCGCTCATCGCCGAATACGTCCGCGAAAAAATACTTGCACCGCACCTCTCCGGGAGTGCAGGTGTCGCGCCGCAACTGCGAATGCAGGAGAAACTTGCGGCAGCCAAATGCCTCTACGAACGGTTCAAGCACCTCGACCACGCATTTCGCAATCTTGCCGATGACGACGACAGCGACATCGTTCATCGCATCGCCAAGGAACTGTGGCTGGGCTTGACTGATCTCGTTTCGAACGTTTAGTCGCGTCCGCAAATACCCAAAGGAATGACTAATGGACGATTCAGAAAACCAAGTTGAGGTTCGCCAAGTTTCGCGTCGTGGCTGCGGTTACCCAAAGCCCGGCGGCGTCTATCTCGAAAGCCAGGGCGAAGCGGGCGGAACGCTCCCAATCATCGTGGTCATCGAGCCACCCATAGAGCACACGCATTTTCATCGCGGCTGGGTGTACTATGATAAATTAAGTGCCGGCATTCGATGCCTTTGCGTCTGCAATGGGCCATTGAACATGTTTTGCTGCGGGAAATTGACACTTTCCTGATGAGTCGAACGTCCTATGTACGATGTCACTGTCATCGCACGAGGTATTGAAAATGAACGGTCTCCGCCGTTTCCGTATGGTCAGACTTTCCGAGGAACTGCGAAAGGAATTGGAGCTGCCCCAATTTATCTGCGCCGATCCCGAGAGCATGCCATTTCCAGAAGGTCAGGCTTTCTATCGTTGGATGATCGACGACAATGCATGTGAGTCCGGCACTGCCGTCAATTATCTGAACGCGATTCTGCCCTTTCTGACCTTCCTGTGGCTGGGTTCGTCCTCCCTCCGCTACACGGCCTCGTCTGAACAGATTCGTCTGCGTGTCCGCGACTACCTGAAAGAGAAACTTGGATGTGTCGTGCATTCACATCGAGCTGGTAATTTCAAAGTTCAAGCGACGAAAACAATAACGGCTCCTTCCGTCCGTCTGTTCTTGACCGCACTGAAACGGTTCTATGTCTGCGCGATCTTGAAGGGCTGGTATGCGGACACGAATCCCCTGTCGTGGATGCCACAACTGGCTACCCTCAAACAGGAATTCCAACCCAGGATGCCGCCTCAGTCAGGGATGACCTTGCCCGAAAACAAAAAGGGACGTATGCCCGAAACATACTTCTATGTGGCATCGGGTGATTGGCGGCCACATATCCTGGATGATCCGAATCTTCCCAAGTTGCTCCTCACTGGCTTTGCGCAATCACGCGATCGCCTAATCGCGCGAATCCTGTTTGAATCCGGCGCACGGATTGGAGAAGTATTGGGCCTGACCCTGGGAGATTGGCGCAATCGTGGTCTGCGCGAACGTGCGCTGGCGACGAACAAAGGCAGTCGGCTAGTTCGCGTCAAGGAAATCTGGTGGTCAAGCGATACAGCCCAAGTTCTGCGCCACTATGTGAATGCCGATCGACGCGCGTGCGATCCCCAAACGCGTCGGCTCGAGGATCTTCCGGATTCTGCGCCCCTGTTCATAACCAACGCCGGCAAAGCGTACACTTACGCTGCCTTTTACGCGAACTGGCAACAGGCTTGCCAAAAAGTTCGCGTGCAAGTGACACCGCATCAAGCCCGTCACTGGTTCGTCACCATGTCCCTGCACAAGTTCGAATCGCTGGCAAATGAAAAACGAGAGGCAGCGCGCCAGGCCCTGATCGCGTACATAGGTTGGCGGAATCCCGAAACGCTCCAAGCCTATGATCATCATCTCTGCCGAATGAATTTCGCGCCCACCCATGCCGCGCTAGCGCGTTTGGTTGAAATGGGGGATGCCGACACGAGCCAGCCAGCATCTTCGTGCATCGAGACTCGAGAGGAGAGAGCGAGCCTATCTACAGCCAGAGTGGAGTGGCTCGATCAACTCTTGGAAGAGGAGGCAGCCATATGACCCGTTCAGTGATTGGACTCATCAAACCTCGGGGCGGGGAAGAGCCGCCGTCCAATGGGTGGAAGAATTTGATTCCGCTTTTGGCTCCGGCTGTCGTACAGGCACCTCGGAATTCTCAGGCCTGGCAGGGTCTGGACCACTTGCTCGTAGCCTGTCTGATACACTCTGTAGCACGCTTCCCTTGGTTGAACCACCTGGCACTCGCCGCGATCATCTACAGTGAAGACGGGATTGCCCATCCAGCGGGAGTCATCCGCCGTGCGCATAACTTTTTGCGCTGGGCCATTCCGAAGCATTCGGCCAGCCTCGCCGAGTTGGACCCTGCCAAGGCGCTGGTAGAGTACTATGGTGACCCCATTCAGCCGCGCGGTCAACTGGCCTATTCGGCCTACCATTCGCTGCAACTCCATACCCAAGCCCATCTCCAATCACTCTCACCTGAGCAGCGGGCACGCCTGACTCCTTTTCTCTTGCCCACATTGACTCTCACACCGCAATTGAGCCGCCTGAGTATGCACGTCATCGGACAGTCACGAGCCCACCGTAAGGAGCAAGCCTTTGTCGTGGCTCGCGAACTACCCGCCCTGTTGGCTTTGGGGCGACGGCGTTACCGGTGGTTGGCGGAACTCGAGTCTAACGTCCGCTCCGTGGCCGACTTGGTTCAGAAAGGTCAGACGACCTTGCCGGCGATCATTCGTTGCTCAGACGTGGACGCATGCCAAACCCTCACCTTCCGGGTCTGGGACCGCCCGCACTGGATTCAAGCCCATGCGGCGGCCTATGACGAACAATCCTTGCAGATTTCGACAGATTCTGATGCCAAGCTCTTCCTTCAGTTGATCGGAGATCCGTCCGATAACTCCTGGTTCTTGCGAGCTGTCCAGCAAGGGGTCTTTCTTCACACCTTGCCGGCAGAAGCGCGGCAGTACATGAAAGACTGGCACCTCCCTTGCCTCAAAATGGGAGTTCCCGCCGGTCTTTTGAGCTCGAACATTTCGCAAGGACGCGTGCTCGGTTGGGCGCGCCGGGTCGCGGCCGGCACCCCAGAAGACTCGCGTATTCTGTTTGCCGTGGAACCCTTTCTCGCCGGCGCGGCGGTGGGGTTATTCACGTTGGTCTGTCTCGCCCAAACCGGGATGCGGATCGGAGAACTAATGCAAGTCACTCTGGATCGAGAATGTATGGAAGCCGGCTTTTTCCCCCAGTTTGACGATGCCAGGCAAGTGTGGCGCAAGGGACCGCGTCAGTTCTATTGGAGACTCTTTCCCAAAGGCAGCACTGGGCGGGAACGCTACCCGGTGACCAATCTGATGCTCGAAGCTTTGGCGGTATTGATTGACCTGCACAAACGCTACTTGGGCACCGACCATCTCGACCCAGTCCCTCCTCTGGCCGAGAATGGGTTTTCACACACTCGCCGTTTTTCGGGTAAACACAAATTCGTTTTGCAATGGAGCGGGCAACAGCTTTCCATCCGGGCCATCGAAAACTGTCTCGATTTTCTGCTGTTGGAGCATCTGTGTCGCGATCCGCAAAGTCGGCCAACGCGTATCACCTCGCATCTGCTCCGGCATGGGGTGGCGGGCTGGCTCCGCCAACAAGGAATCCCGCTCGACGACATCATGGCGCTCCTCAAACAAGTGAACATTGCGGTGACCGATTACTACAGCCAGTTGAGTCCCCAAGACTTGTTCCAGAAAATTGGGCCGGCCCTGACTGCCTTGGCCGATCTGGCCGAGATCGATCCCGCCACCATCCGTAGCGTGGGGGAACTCGAAAGCTTGGCGCAGTCGGCGCTCAAACGCTATGGGGTACTGCGGCGGACACCGGGAGGGGACTGCGCAATCTTCACGCCTTGTGAAGTTCAATTCAAGTGCGCGAGCTGTCCACATTTCATCCCGGACCCCGCCCGCCGTCAGGAAATCGAAGAAAAGATCGCGAGCCACTCCCAAGCCAAACGCCTCTTTGAGGAAATGGGCGATCATCTCCAAGCCGATGTCCAGCAGGCGCATGGCCGTGCGTGGGAGCGGATCGCGAAAGAAGTGGATGCGCTCGCAGCGGTCGAGCTTATCTCGTCACCTGCCGGTCGCCTGTTGAAAGATTTCGGGCTGGACACCTCGGGTGAGGAATTGCTCGTCCATTTGAACTCAGCACCTCAATTACCCGCCGGAGACAAAAAGACACATGGCTAAAATGCTGGGTACCAAAAAGCGTGTAGCTCCTGCGGCTTTCAGCCAACGAAACCAAGCTCAATCCGAGCGCGTGATCCAGTTGACCCGGAAAGCGCTGACCCAATTGGAAACCGATCATCAAGCGGTGACACTGACCAGTCTCGTCGCGGCGACCCGTACCCTGGATGAGGGAGGAAAGGGGCTTTCTGCCAAGACGATCCTGAGGAATCCCGCGGCGACTGTCCTGTTCCATCAACATAGTCCTGCCTATCAGGCACGCCAGCGAGAGGTCCAGCGCGCCAAGCGAAAGCGTGTACGGATGGATGCGGACTCGCACGGACTGTATCGTGGTCTGCGCCGATCAGACCTGATTCAAATGCTGGAGGAACTGAAAAGACAGAACACGGAACTTGAAATGCAACGCGACCAATTGCAAGCCGAGCGCGAGGAAGCCTATCGACTGCGTGACGAAGCTCTTAAGCACAATACTCGGCAATTGGCGGCTCTAACGCGCCAAACGCAGTTGTCGCTCGAGAGGTTTGCATGACCGATCCGATGCCGATGTGCCGGCCAATATTCACAGCAGTCAAAACATGAGCGATTCTGAAAACCAGGTTGAAGTTCGAGCGGTGATGCGCCGCGGCTGTGGTTATCCCAAGCCCGGCAGCGTGTATCTCGAGAGCATGGGTGAGGCGGGTGGCACATTGCCCATCATCGTCGTGATCGATCCACCCGTGGCGTACGACCACTTTCATCGGTCGTACGTCTATATTGATTTAGACGATCTGCTGAGGACGCGGCAGGTGAGCTACGTGGGTGCATCCGTAGCCTCGGCAGAAGAGTGGCACTTGCGCCAAAAGTATCAGGGCATCGCGTGCGACATCTTCGGTAACGGCGTGCGAATCAAGAATGGACAGATTATTCGGTTCCGTGATACAGCGGCGCGCATCTTGACCGACGCCGGTTGGAAACCTAGAGGGACGGCGCACATGATGCAAGCCGCTCATATTCTGCGCGAGCACGCGGAAGAACTCGCGTCGCTGGTAGAAATTACCAAAGCGACCCCCAAAATCGAATCCGTAGGGCAGCTGAAGGGAGGGCATTGACAACCTTTTGACTTTAGGCTATGATGTTACTACAAATGTGGGCACAAGGAGATTGAAATGCAAGCCAAAGTGAAGCGTTCCGTGGGGGTACGTGAACTCCGGCAGCATGCTACCGAGATCGTACGCCAGGTGCGGGTTAAACGAGCAACCGTGCAGATTACGTATCGCGGCAAGGTCATCGCGCAGTTGGTTCCAGTCCACGAACCCGCCCCACTTCCGAAAGAAACTTCGATGGTGTGGACTGACCTCGACCGGTTGGCTGCCGAAATCGGCGCACGCTGGCCGACCAACGTGAGCGCCGTCGATGCTGTGCGCGAAGGACGGCGTGAACTGTGAGCGAATCAAATACCTTGACGGTCGTCGTTGATGCAAGTGTTTGGGTAGGCCGCCTCGTTCCACAAGATGCGCATCATGAAGCCAGTCGTCGCTGGTTCGAAGCGTTCACCGCACGCGGTGGTCGCTTGGTTGCGCCCGTATTACTGTTACCTGAAATCGCCGGCGCCATTTCCAGGCGAACCGGTGCGCCTGATCTGGCTCGACAAGCGGTGCAACAATTGCAACGCATGCGGTCGTTGCGCCTCGTCGCTTTGGATCGGCGATTGGGTCAAGCCGCGAGCCAACTGGCCGCAGACCTCGGACTGCGCGGAGCGGATGCGACCTACGTGGCTATCGCCGATCAACTCAAGATCCCACTGCTGACGTGGGACAACGAACACGTTGAGAAAGCCGGGAAACGAATTACGGTTCAGATGCCCGAACAGCCGTAGGTTTGATCTGTCTTCTCGGCTTGCCTCTGTCGCCCCTCCGGACGCGGCACTTGCACAGTACCGCGTCCTTGCTTTTTCCCCAAAGGTTGCGCGATGACACTGACATCGTATCTTGACTTTGAGATTATATTGCGACCTGGACCGAATGCTCGAAGAACACCAAGTGAGCTACGTCGGTCAGTCGGTCGCATCGGCCGAAGAGTGGCATCTGCGTAGCAAGTTCCAAGGCATTGCGCGCGACGTCTTTGGCGAGGGCGCGCGGATCAAGGACGGCCAGATCATCCGGTTCCGCGACACCGCCGCTCGCATCCTCACCGAGGCGGGTTGGAAACCAAATGCAAGCAGT
>JAJYJL010000511.1 GCA_021789565.1 Acidobacteriota bacterium | reverse complement strand
GTGGTACTTTCTTTATCCTCTGCCGTTTTACTCACAGGGTACCTGGCCCCCGTGGGCCACGGGATGCTTCTTTGCTTCGATTGTGCTGATGAGCGCAATCTGGCTGATTTGGTCACTGGCCATGATCACTGCGATCCTGCGACGTTACCGGCTGCATCATGCGCTTGGCTGGCATTACCTGACCCAAAAGGCAAGGAAGGCCGGACCCGAGGTTCCTCCGCTGGTTCTTATCGCTTTTGCGGCCTTGATCATCGGTATATTAGGCTTTACAGATGCTTTTGCTGTTTTCGCCTATTACTTTATGCAGTGGCGAGTGAAAGGCTTTGTTGCCGATGCGCTGCTGATGAAAAACCTGACGTTTTTCTTTGGCCACATGATGGTGCACGCGACGATGTACTTGGGAGTGGCCACTGTCTATGAAATGCTACCCCGGTTTAGCAACCGCTCATGGAAAACGAACCGGATTATCGCGCTGGCCTGGAACATGGTTCTGGCAATGGTGTTTTTTGCCTACTTCCACCACCTTTACATGGATTTTGTCGAGCCGAGGATGCTCCAGTTGATGGGTCAGATGATGTCATACCTCAGCGCTGTACCCGCGGCCGTGGTGTCCATCTTTGACGGCCTCCTGGTGGTTTACGGTTCGCGCATGCGTTGGACGATTGCCTCGACATTCATGTTCCTGGGACTTATGGGCTGGGCCGTGGGTGGAGTGGGGGCAGTGATCGATTCTACGATTTCACTCAATTACTTTTTCCACAACACACTCTGGGTCCCGGCACACTTCCACACTTATTATCTGATGGGCGTTGTTTTGATGGTGATGGGTTTCGCCAGCCACCTGGCCGTGGAATTGAGCGGCATGCCCGACAGCAGGGCTGCGCGCCGCGCGATGGTGACGCTTTTTCTGATTGGCGGTTACGGATTCGTTCTGATGTTCTTCTGGGCCGGAGCCCACTCCATTCCTCGCCGCTTTGCGATCTACCCTCAGGAACTCTACTGGGGAACACACGATGCCCGCGTCAGTTCAGTATTTATTGGAATATTTGTAGTGGGCTTGCTGCTGTTCCTATGGGTAACCGGACGGCGTTATCTGAAGATATTCTGGACGCAGTTCAGAGAAGGGTTACTCGTGTCGTACATTCTGTGAAGGACCCTTCCGGGCTTTTTCACTAATGCCCTGACCACCCGGGTCGCCTGCAGCGGCAGATTGCCCTCAACTGCCTGTTCAAGTCTACGCTCGAACGTGTGGTTGGAAACGAATGTCGGTCTGGAAAAAAGTGGAGCCGGCGAAGGGAATCGAACCCCCGACCTACGGTTTACGAAACCGTTGCTCTACCGACTGAGCTACGCCGGCCGAATAAAGGAAATGCCGTTACTTCTTTTCGTGTGACTAATGGTAGCGACCCGCCAACATCACTGCCTGTGTACGATACCAGAAGCTGCTTCTTGAAGAAGCCTGAAGGACCTTCCGCGACACAGACTGACTGAAGGGCTTGTCCGCACCACAATGCTTTACAAACTTCGGTGATCGGCCTGATTGACCTTCCTGAATATCGTACCTGACAGCTTGCCAGATGTTCAAGTGTTGCGTTTGCACACTGGCTGAAAATGCTGTATCAGCCCGAACCCGCCCGCCACTTAGCTATAAGCAATTTTTTTATATCAATCAGTTACAAGCTTTGAGCATTGTATATACAGGTTTTGCAAAGCCGGGCGGTGAACTTGCAAAAAAAGAAAATGCTCACCCGACAGCGGAGAAAATGGTCCCCCGGACCTGCGGGTGAGCATTTTTTTGAGAGGAGAATAGAATAGCGGACGCGCTCCGCCATCTAAACTCGGTTGGAGTTTAATGAAAACCAGGCGGCTGTGTCAAGCAATTTTTAAGGAAAAATTTGACATATAAGTCATTTATTTGCAGTTACTTAAATCGGCAGCACTTTCGGCGAAAACTCTGAAAAATTTCCTAAGTCCGGCCGTAAAAATCCGCATTTGGCCCTTAAGCTCCCTTTTTGGTTAGGTTTAGTATCGTTTCAGGTTCAAACGGATGATGGAGTCTTCATACCCGCGGGCCCAGTCTGATTGCGGGAACAATCGGCCTGCCACTATGCGGGAAACGAAGAGAAGAACACCCCCAAGAAAGGCCAGTCCTACAAGCAAGGTAACCAGTATGATGTTTCCAACGATTAACTGGAACATCTGCACGGTCACCGGCTTGCCAGGAGGCGGCTGATCCCAACTGACCACCTGTTGGACAGTCAGTTGGCCCATAAGATTTCCTGCAACCTCTTTTGATTGAGCGCCTTGAACCAGTAAAACATAGCTTTTTAACAGCTTCCCATAAATTGTGCCTGCCCCCGTTTTCTGATTGATGTTCAGACCTTGTTCCAAGCCGGCGTACCGCTCCCGTGCGATGGAATAGGTGGGGTAGCTGATAAAAGTCAGCGTCAGGCGCTGGCCATTGATTTGATATTCAGCCGACTGGACCTCCGCGCCTTGGCGGAATCCCACCAATCCTGCGGGCAGCGAGGGAATGGCCTGGTGCAGGGCTATCGGGCCCAGGACATATTTTTCCGAGCACGGGACGATTCCTTTTACGGGGAGCGACGGGGGTAACAGCGCCATGGTATCAGCCGAGGGGGATGCTCCGGCGATCGCGATTAATGCCGAGCGAAAATCCTCTTCTGACATTTTGGCGGGGCGCATCACGCGGACAAAGAATGCGCCACGAGCCATCAAGGCCTGTGTGGGTCCTAGGACAGCAAGCCTCATCGCCTTTGCCGGCCTCATCGATTCATCCTGGTAGAAGGTCAGCAATCCGTATGCAGAAGAAGGATCGGCCGCCTTTTCCAAGAGGGCTTCGAGGGTCTGGTTATCCTGGACGTAGGTGCGCACTTCCGCCTTTGTCACACCGTACTCCAGATCAATGTCCGGTTGCACTCCCCATTGGCGAACGTCGTTCAGGCTGACTTTCTGGTCTTTTTGCACCTGCCATTTAGGAAGAGTGGCCAGGTTCACAATGGTCGTGTGCTGAAAGCCGGCGAGCGGTGCGCTCGAGGCAAGAAGGCCCCAGAACGTTATGCTGAGGAGGGTGATGAACTTCATCCATCCTTAGCATAGCAGAAATTCGACTTGGAAGTCCCCGGGCGTGCAGTAAAGGATCAGCCTTGCTGCTCAAGGGCGGAAACAGGTCCACAGGTTGCGCGGCACAGTCGATCTGACGCTGCATTCGGACCGGGCGTGTCGACAGGTCAGTGCGTCCGTTGCGCGACGCGCACACTGCCCAGGTTGTTGATGTAGTCCTCAATGCCGCTGAAAATCGCTTTGGCGATGTCTTCGCGGTACTTGGGCTGTCGCAGAAGGCGCTCAGACCGGGGGTTCGAAAGGAAGGAGATTTCCGTCAATATGGAGGGCATGTTGGCCCCTATCAGGACCACGAAGGGGGCCTTGCGCACGCCGCGGTTGTGGATGCCGGGGGAAATGTGGGCCATGCGCCTATAGAGCACGGTCTGGACGTCGTGCGCCAGTTCCTGTGATTCCTCAATCTTGTTGTTGAGGGCGATCTTTTTGATCAGATTCTGCAACTGGTGGACGGATTCCTGCGATGTCGCGTTTTCACGGGCGGCCAGTTGCAAGGCTTCAGGATCACTTGTGAAGTTCAGAAAGTAAGTTTCGATTCCGCGCACGTGAGGGTCGCGGCTGGCGTTGGCGTGAATGGAAATGAACAGGTCCGCGCCGTCTTCGTTGGCGATGGCCGTGCGTTCTTCCAATGGAATGAACTTGTCGGTGCTGCGGGTCATAAAGACCTCGCTGTTGGTTCGCGTCTCAATGAGTTTCCGCAGCCTCAGGGCGATATCGAGCACAACGTTCTTTTCTTCAAGACCCGCGGGCCCGATGGTTCCAGTATCAAAACCTCCATGGCCGGGGTCAATGACAATGCGGGCCACCTTCAGACCCAGGGCCCGGGTGAGCGTCTGCGCCCCATCCTCAATGGGAGATGCCGGCCGCGTCGAGAATGTGGATCCTTCCGGCGGGATATCCTTGCCGGCTGCCGCAATCTTGCGTTTTGCAACATTATCGCTGTGACGCACATGGGCGACCTCGGTCTTATTCTTTAGAGCCACCGGGGTCTCGCGCGCGGACGCTGATTCAACCTTTGTCTTTGGTACCTCCTGCGGGCGAGTGTTTGCAGCGGACTCAGTTGCCTCTTTTGTCGTCCGCTCGGCGCCTTGGTTGGAGGCGATTTCGTTCGCAGACTTTGAAGGCTCCTGAATGTGACGGTCGCGCGCGGCTTCGGGCCTCTGCGGTGCAGATTCCAAAGCGCTCCTGTCTGTTGCCGCTTTAGGATTTCCCTTGCCGGCCTGCATCGTGCTATTCGTGGCACCAGCCTCCGCTGCCGCTTTTGCGGCGTTCTGGTCTTCGAATACAATGGCGGAACCGGCAAATTGTGGAACAGGAGGTTCTGTTTGCCGGGCTGCCTTAATCTGCGGCATGGTGCGCGCGGCAGCGGGCTGCTTCAAGGCCAGAGCATTCTTCTGAACGGGTGTCTGCTCGACGGGACCATGCCAGGCGGGTGAAGCATGGTTCGCCCGGTCCGGGGTGTTTTCTGCCACCTCGGGAGAGGACCCGCGCACGTCGATAATCAGCCGGAAAGGGTTCGGAAGCGGAAACGCAGAAAAGCTGTTGATGTTCTTGACGTCGAGCACGATTCGAGTGACATCTGGCTTGAACTGGCCCGCACGAATATCGTGCAGAAAAGCCCCGTTGATTGTAATGCCTTTCCTGATCAGCGCCGGGCTCAATCGGGTGTTCGGCAGATCAAAGACAATCCGGTCCGGGTGCGAAAGGCGCAGCGTGGTGTACTTGAAGGATCCCTGCGCCTCGATGACCACTCGAGTGTAATTCGGTCCCACCCAGTCGTGTATGTTGGTCACTTCCGCCAGTCCGCCGGCGGATGGGCGGCCGGAGTTGCTATTATCTCGACTGCGGGCGTCGCTGGGTGCCGCGGCCGACTCGTCAGCGGTGTTGACCGTGCTTTCGGGGGCGTTGGCCGTGCGTTCTTCCTGCTCCTTTTTCGCGGCCTCGATGTCAGAGATTTCCTTCAGTTCTTTCCGCGCCGTGGCCGAGTCTGGTGATTTGGGGTGCTTCGTCAGGAACGACTGGTATGCGTTCCCCGCCTGCGCAGGATCTTTGAGGTCATCGAGATAGATCTTGCCCACGGCCAGCGCCGATTCGCGCGCCATGCTGGTGCCGGGGTATTGCGACACCACATACCGGTAGGCCTTGATAGCGTCCTGGAAATAAACGGGATCGCGAAACTGGCGGCCCATTTCGGCGTAAAGATCTCCCATGGCCTGGGCCGCAACCGGGGCCTTGACGTAAGCAAAATCGTAGTAGTAAACGTTGCGGAACTCGGTGATAACACGCTTATACTCCGCAACAGTGCGCGCTTTGGCGGGCCTGGCCTGGAGCTGTTGCTGCAGTTCAACGGCGTGCTGGTAGGCTTTGTGGGCAAGCGCCGTGTGCCGGGTCACAGCTAGACCTGGGATGCCGATAAAGAAAACACAAATGCCAGCAAGTATAGCGCTTCTCGATCCTGTCCGCTTTGCAATCACTTTTTGTCGCCTCTTGCTGCTGCCGTTGTTTTAGCCCCCATGAACAGGTGAGTTCACCATGTTCCCTGGCCACCAGCCATCGCCGCACTTTCACTCGGCGTTGGTAAAGTGGACGATCCCTTGCGAATCGACGTACCGCACAATAGGCATAATCCGTGTTGCTGCCGCCGCAGTGGCGGAGCCGCTGTTCTTTGAGCGGTAAATGTGCGTAATCGCCCGCACATAATGCTCGGTCTCGGGGATGTCCGGAATGCCCCCGGAACGGATTACCCTCTCCTCGCCCGCATTGTACGCGGCCAGCGAGAGCGGCAGGTTCCCTCCAAAGAGATGCAATAGATATTTCAGGTAGCTGACGCCCCCTTGAATGTTCTGGTTGGGGTCGAAGGGATTCTGCACTCCGAAACGCTGGGCTGTGGATGGAATCAACTGCATCAATCCCATTGCGCCTTTGGATGAAACGGCCGACGGGTCGTAGTTGGATTCGACGCGGATCATGGCATGGATCAGTTTCGGGTCCACCTGATAATGGCTGGAGACCCGGTCAATGATCGAGTCAATGTTCGACGGGCTGACAAAAAGCCCGATGTCGGAAGCAAAATCGGGCTGAACGCCTGCAGGAGCCGAGTTGGCGTTGACGTAAACGATCTGGCCGTTTTGGTCTGTAACAGCAGCAATTTGCCCCGCCCGGAGTAAAGACAGACTCGGCAGGTAACCGGCGAGAAAAATAACGCAGGCTGCAA
>JAJYJL010000510.1 GCA_021789565.1 Acidobacteriota bacterium | reverse complement strand
CGGGCAGCTTGAGGTGCCTCCGGAAATCGTTTCGCGCGGCTTTGTTCCCATGGATGAGGCGAGAGACCTCTTGGAAAGCGCCCGCCAGGTGATCTTCAAGACCATTGAAGTCTCAAACACCGAGGAGATTGCCGACTGGGGCGTCATCAAGGAGAAGATTCGCACCGCTCTGCGGCGCCACTTTGATCAGGAAACCGGTAAACGGCCGATGGTTCTGCCGGTCGTGCTTGAGGTATAAGCGCCGCATTTTCAAGCTCGCACAGGGGCGTGTCCTTGTCCTTACACTTCAAATGTCCGAAATATTCGTTGTTTGCGTATTGCGCCGGGCGTGGTAGTATTTGTCATCGGATGCGGATTGCGCCACGGCATCCGACGTTTTGCCTGAGTCACGGTGAAATAGATTTTTAGAGCCATGGTCCTGCGGGGGAGGGTGACCGCAGGGAGTGGGCTTTTGCGGAGAGAATTCGGCGCATGCCAACCTCCTTTTCATCTGCCAAAAAAGACCTGTCCAAAAGGTCATCCGGCTATCCTCTCGCAGGCTCAGAACGCCTTTACGAACTTGTTGGTTTTCTTTTGCTGATCCTGGGTCTGCTGGTCCTGTGCAGCCTGCTTTCTTATTTTCCCCGTGATCCCTCGCTGGACACAAGCAGCAAGGCTGCGGGAGCCATTCACAACTGGATCGGCCTGGTCGGCGCTTATGGGGCTGATGTTCTGGAGCAGTTGCTGGGATGGGTGGCCTATCTGATCCCTGTAGCGTTCTTTTTTGTGGGTGTCAGGTTAATTCGGATAAGACCCCTGGAGGCCCCGCGTACCAAGACTTTTGGCCTGGTGTTGTTGATTTTGTCCTTGGCAGGGTTGCTGCAATTGTTCCCTTACACGCCGCGCATACATGGCGTGATCCAGGGCAGCGGGCTTGCGGGATACCTGGTGGCCATTGGGCTGGTTCACGTTTTCAATTCACTGGGAGCAGCCATCGTTGCCGGCGCGCTATTCCTGAGTTCGCTGTTCCTTGTCACCCGGTTTTCTTTTTCAACTCTTCTGGCACTGCTGCAAAGGCGATTCGCGTTTTTGGGCCGGCTGGCCGCTCGCTGGCAGGATTGGCGCGAAAGTCGCCGCGCCGAGCGCTTGCGGCGCCAGATTGAACGGACGAAGGCCGCGGGCAGGCAGCCGGCAGCAGCCCAAAAAGCACGGCAGATTTCCCCGCGAGCTGGCGCCAAAGAAGAATCCCCCGCCATTACGAACAGACCGTCGGCCCCTTCGCCGGTTGCGGAAGGTCTTGGTGCGCCGGAACCCAAAATCGTCGAGCGCGCTCCCGCGAGCGAGTCCGTGGATGAAGAAGTGGCGCCCAAGCCCCCCAAAGTGTCTGCCAGAAGCCGCTACAAGCTGCCCAGCACGACCCTGTTGAAGCCTCCGGACGCCGAAGAGAGAATTGATGAAGATGAGCTGAAAGAAAGGGCTCTCAGGATGACGGAGAAATTCGCCGAGTTTGGCGTCACGGGAGCTGTTACGCAGATTCATCCCGGCCCTGTGGTCACAACTTACGAATTCAAGCCGGAGGCGGGCATCAAGTACAGCCGCATGGTGAATCTGGCAGACGATCTTTGCCTTGCCTTAAAGGCCGAATCGATCCTGATCGAGCGAATTCCCGGCAAGTCAACCGTTGGCATTGAAGTGCCGAACGCGCGTCGTGAAACCATCCATCTTCGCGAAACGATCGAGGCCATTGACTTTGTCGGGCACAAATCCAAGATAGTTCTTTCCCTGGGAAAAGACATCACCGGAAAGATCCGGGTTGCCGACCTGGCACAGATGCCCCACCTGTTGATTGCAGGTTCAACGGGCACCGGCAAGAGCGTTGCGATCAATTCCTTTATCGTCTCGATTCTCTACAAGGCAACCCCTGATGAAGTCAAGGTGATCCTGATTGACCCCAAGCGGCTGGAACTGAACCTCTACGATGGAATTCCGCACCTCTTCACGCCCATTGTGACGGAGCCGAAACAGGCCGCCAACGTTCTGCGCCGGGCAACGATGGAGATGGAACGGCGGCTGAAGTTGCTGGCCGAGCAGGGCGTCAGGAATATTGAGCAATACAACAAGCTGTTCGAGGAAGACTCGACACTCGACCTTTTTGACACCGACCCGGAACGCAACAGGCCGCTGCCCTACCTCGTTATCATTATTGATGAACTTGCAGACCTGATGATGGTCGAGCCCCAGGGCGTTGAAGAATCCATCACTCGCCTTGCCCAGATGTCCCGCGCGGTGGGTATCCACCTGATTCTCTCCACCCAGCGGCCATCCGTTGATGTGATCACGGGGCTTATCAAGGCAAACCTGCCTTCGCGAATTGCCTTCCGCGTGGCGTCGAAGGTAGACTCCAGAACGATTCTGGACTCGAACGGTGCAGAAGCTTTGCTGGGCCGCGGCGACATGCTTATCCTGCCGCCCGGGTCGGCGCGGCTGGTTCGCATGCATGGCGCTCTGGTTACCGAAAAAGAGATCGACAAGGTTGTGGGCTGGTGCAAGCAGCAATGCGAGCCGCAGTATAATGAGGAGTTCCTCAAGCCTGTCCGGGACAAGGACGATCGTAACGCCGAACTGGATGATGAAACCGACGCCTCGGAGCTTGATGCGGTTTACGATGACGCAGTCCGCATCGTTGTTGAGTCCGGAAAGGCTTCCACCTCTCTTCTGCAGCGCCGCCTGCGGTTGGGATACGGTCGCGCAGCGCGCCTGCTTGACCTGATGGAGCGCGATGGAATTATCAGCGCCCCAGATGGATCGAAGCCGCGCGAAGTTTTGAAGCGCCCTGACTGGGTACGCGAAATGGATGAACCCCTGCGCTAGCAGGGTCCGCCTGAATTTGACCCCGCGAATTTACAAGCAACCAAAAATCTGATCGTGCCTGCCTGGCCTCTGTATTCCCTTGTTCCGCCGGGGAGGCGGGAAAGTCGCTTCTTCAGGACTTCGCGTAATTCTTTGACTCTGTCAGAAATCGATCAGAATCCTGGGTACAAAGGCTGCCCGGATGGCATTCAGGATGGCAAAAAGGTCGATCACTTCCTGGCAAACCGCTCCGGCGACTGGTGGCAGATAGCCCGCGGCGGCAAAGAGCATCCCTACAATACTCAATGCCATCCCGCCGATGGCGCACTGAAGCGCGATGTAGCGCATCCGCCGGGCAATGTGGAAAAACTCATCCACCTTTTCGAGTGAAGTGTCCATAATCACGGCGCCCGCCGACTCCGTGGTGATATCGCTATGGTGTCCGAAAGCCACGCCGATGGATGCCGTCATGAGCGCAGGTGCGTCATTGATGCCGTCGCCAAGGAAGAGGGTCTTGGCCTTCTCGGTGGCCCGCCTGACAAGGCCAACCTTCTCTTCCGGGCTTTGCGAGGCATACACCTCTTTCACGCCCACAAGTTCTGCCAGATACCTCACTTCACTTTCCCGGTCGCCTGAAACCAGCATCAGCTTGTCAAAGCCATGTTTCCTGCCGAGGTGCTGAACGAAGGGCTTGCTCTCCCTCCGGGGCGCGTCGTGAAAAACGTAAGTCGCGGCATAAGCGCCATCGATAGCGATTTCGCAGGTCAACCCGCCCGTGATGTGCGGAAGAACGGCTTCGGCGATTTTGAGTTCTCTGATGAGGGCTGAGCGGCTGGTGATTCGAATCGATCTGCCTTCGACGACACCGTCGAGACCCCGCCCGGGCACCTCACTGATTTTGGTTGCGTGGCCGAGTTTCAAACCTGCCTCCCGTGCAGCATGGAGGATGGCCCTTGCCAGGGGATGCTTGGAATACTGCTCGACGCTTGCCACCAACTGCAGAACTTCCGTTTCGTTCAAGCCGGGTGCGGCGATTTGCTTAGTCAGCCGGGGAAGCCCATAAGTGAGCGTTCCGGTTTTATCGAAGATAATAGTCCGGCAGGTGTCGAGTTGCTCCAGGACCGATGGGTCTTTCACCACGATCCCTCGGCGCGCCGCCAGCGAGATGGAGCCGATAATGCTGACCGGAATCGCAATCAGCAGCGGGCAGGGCGTTGCAATCACCATGACCGCAAGAAAGCGCACTGCCTCTCCGCTGTAGGCCCAGGCGACGAACGCCAGGGCCACCGCGACCGGCGTATAGTAAGCACCCAGTTGGTCGCCCAATCGGCGGATGCGCGGTCGGTTTTCCTGCGCCGTCTTCATCACCGCCATGATCCGGGCGTATCGGGAATCGACCGGCAGTTTTTCCGCCTGGATGGTCAGCGCCGATTCGCCATTGATCGCCCCTGACAAAACGTGTGCGCCGGGAGTTTTGGAGATTTCAAAAGGCTCACCCGTCAGATACGACTCATCCATGATTCCTTCGCCGGCGATGACAATGCCGTCAACGGGGCAGATTTCATGCGGGTAGACCGTCAGCGTGTCACCAATTCTTATTTCATCGAGGGGAACGTCGGTGATGGTGTTGTCGTGTTTCCGGTGCGCGATGCTGGGCATCCGCCTGGCAAGCGCCTCCAGAACTGACGACGCGCTGCGAACGGCATAGGCCTCCAGAACGTTGCCGCCGGAAAGCATCAGGACAACAAGTGTGCCGGCAAGGTATTCGCCCAGAATGACGGAGACTACGATCGAGATGCCTGCCAGCAGGTCTGAGCCGAATTCCCTTCGCAGGACCTTGATGCCCAGCCCGTATACGAGTGGACCGCCCCCCAGTGCCAGTGCGGAAAACAGTGGAATATCGTAAGTAAGTTGTGTTGATTTCAGGAGAAAACGAAGAACAAGATGGATCGCAATCCCCGCGATTGAGATGATAGCAATGGCGTTTTCGCTTGAAATTCGCCGTTTTCCGCTGCTGGCTGAAGAATGCTTGGTTTTCGCGGTTTCCACTTTGTGCTTTGGCCTGCCAATTCGGGCCACAGTCCCCCTGATTCTAATCCTCCCGCCCGCTGTTTACAGGCGTACCCGCGGGAAGAGAACTGCTCCAACAAGATCTTTCGTCAATTTGGGGCTCTTCATTGTGACGTCCCTTAATCATTTTACATCTAATGAGATAGTGAAAATGAGAGGGAGGCTTTCCTTGACCTGAGGGGTAGCGTAAAATAGAATAAATGATTTTGCCCCTTGAGGTGCCCCCGGCTGAGGCTGGGTGGGGACGAAGGGAAGGACTGCGACCGCAGCTGTAGCAGGCGAGGAAGAGGAAGTTGTAGATGTTCGAGGCTCTTCAAGATAAGTTTCAGCAGGCGTTCAAGAACCTTCGGGGACAGGGGACGCTGACGCCCGAGGCCATTGACGAGACGTTGAGAGACGTGCGTATGGCGCTGCTCGAAGCCGACGTCAACTTTAACGTAGTCAAGGCGTTGCTTGAAAGGGTGCGGGTCCGTGCGCTGGGCGAAGAGATCGGCGCAACGTTTACGCCAGCCCAGGAAGTGGTGCGCATCGTACGGGACGAGCTGGTGGACATCCTTGGGCACGATGCCTCGCTGCTGATGTTTTCGAAAGAATATCCCACCGTCCTGCTGATGGTTGGGCTTCAGGGTTCTGGCAAGACGACCACCTCCGGAAAATTGGCCCTCTGGCTGAGCAAGAAAAAGAAGCGCCCCATGCTGGTTTCGACTGACGTTTACAGGCCGGCAGCTCGGGAGCAGCTGGCGGTTATTGCGCAGGCGATTGGCATCCCATGTTTTGCGGGCGGGAAAATAGATTCACCCGTTGACCTGGCCTTGGCCGCGAAAAAAGACGCTGCCGACCGCGGGCATGATGTCCTGATCGTTGATACGGCCGGTCGGTTGCACATTGACGAGCCGCTGATGAAGGAAGTCGCCGATTTGCGCGCAACCCTGCGGCCGAGCGAGGTCCTGCTGGTTGCCGATGGTATGGTTGGCCAGGATGCTGTAAAAAGCGCCCAGGAATTCCATGAGAGACTCGGGGCCACGGGTGTAATCCTGACCAAGCTTGATGGCGACGCGCGGGGCGGCGCAGCCCTCAGCATCAGGCACGTGACGGGCCAGCCGATCAAGTTCATCGGCGTTGGCGAAAAGTACGATGCCCTGGACGTTTTTTACCCGGACCGTATCGTCTCCCGGATTCTGGGTATGGGCGACATCCTTTCGCTGATTGAGAAAGCGGAAGAGAAGATTGATAAGCAGAAAGCTCTGGAAGTCCATCAGAAGCTGCAATCGGATTCCTTTACACTTTCCGACTTCCGTGACCAGTTGGCCCAGATGCGTTCGCTTGGGCCGCTCGACCAGATGCTCGGCATGCTGCCCAAGATCGGTATGCTGAAAAACGTTGGCAAGGTCCAGGTGGAGGAGAAGGAACTGATCAGGATCGAGGCGATCATCAACTCCATGACGGAGAAGGAGCGCC
>JAJYJL010000509.1 GCA_021789565.1 Acidobacteriota bacterium | reverse complement strand
GGGAAAGCCAAGATCATCGCGTTCCCAGTGCTGAATGGCTTGCACCATGATTACCAACTCGCGGCGTGAGTGAATGAGGGACGTTTGAATCGAGGCGGACGAAGTTTTCAGCCAGAACACCCGGCTTGGGCGACAGGGTGCCTCTCCTTCCTAGAGCACTCATTTTCGCCCAGTCCGTCTTTAATACAATCCATATGCGATGGCCCTAGGCCGCGGCACATCACTTCATAAAGCCGATCGTGCGCAGGTAGTCTGCGTTCGCGGGCAAGATCTGCTCTCCACGTCCCGGCTCGTAGCCTTCGAGAATAACCATACCGTCATATTTCTTGTGGAGTGCGGCCAGCGCGGCGGGAAGGTCGAGTCGACCGCGTCCGAGCGGCATGTGCGTTTGCTGCGGGGAATTGTCGCTGCAGTGCGCGTGAACGATCTTGGACGCGGGAATTTGGGCAAGGTACTCCAGGGGATTCATCGCCGTCTGCGCATGAGCGAGGTCAATGGTGAGCCCGATGGCTTGCCAATTCCGCTCGAAGAGCCGGAGCACGTCGCGTGGAAGAACGAAGAACTCCAGCATCCGCTTTTCCATGGCTTCCATGCCGATGTGCAGCCCGTATTCAGCCGCCTTTTCGTCCAGCGGGATCAGAGTCTCTACGAAAGGGTCCCAAAAGTCTGCCATAGTGTCACGCGAGGAAGAAAAGTGTCCCGGGTGCATCGCAACGGTGGATGCACCCAACTGTGCGGCAATCTGGAGCGATTTCACCATTTGGCGGATGGATTCGCGGCGGATTCCCGGGTTTGTGGAGCAAATATTGACGTCATAACTCGTGGCGTGCACGGAAAGCGTCAGGCCGAGTTCGCGGGCGCGCCGTTTGACCTCGGCGGGCGATCCGCCCTTGCGCCACAGATGTTCGATCCACACTTCCGCGCCGGCAAAGCTGGCCCGTGCGATCACTTCAAGTGCCCTGGTGACTGGCAGTTCCCGGAAGAACATTGTCGAGGAACCAAACTGCATGACTACTCCTTGAACCTGTTCACCCGTTGTCTCATTGAAGAAACTGGCCGACTCGGATCGTCAGGCTGACGCGAGACCCCACGTCATAGTCTTCGTGCGGAGTACCACGGACGCGTAACGTCTCTCCGCCGAGCCTCACAAAATACTCCGTCGCATCTCCCACAAATACCTTTTGAGTGATCTCTGCCATGAAGGGTCCGGAATCGGGGCGCAGGACAATTTCCTGGGGGCGGACCATCAAGATCAAATCATCTCCAATGACTTCGGGGGAGGGCTGGATGGGAAGGACCATCTGCGGTGATGCCGCCGGGGCGAAGCCATTCTCCACGCGGCGCCCCCGTACAAAATTGGCGATGCCGATAAACTCGGCCACGAAACGATTTGCCGGGCGGAGATACACCTCGCGCGGCGTGCCAATCTGCTGAATGACCCCGGCATTCATCACCACGATTCGATCGGCCATTACCATCGCTTCCAACTGGTCGTGTGTGACGAAGATGATCGTGACGCCGGTCTGGCGCTGCAGGTGCTTGAGCTCGAGGCGCATCTCCTCGCGCAATTTGGCGTCGAGGTTGGAGAGCGGCTCGTCCAGCAACAACACCTGCGGCTTCATGACCAACGCTCTTGCCAAAGCCACCCGCTGCTGTTGACCGCCGGAAAGTTGATGTGGGTAGCGGTCTGCGAGGTCGGACATTTTCATGAGTTCCAGATCCTGGTTCACCTCGCGGGCCTGTTCCGCTTTCGGGACGGACTTGACTTTCAGTGGATAGGCGACGTTCCCAAAGACGGTCATATGCGGCCAGACGGCATACGATTGAAAGACCATGCCCACGCCGCGTTCTTCAGGAGGCACGGACGCTCGCCGGTCCGAGTCCGAGACGATGCGCGGACCGATGAGAATGCGCCCATGCGTCGGCTCGACAAACCCGGCGACCATCCGCAGACAAGTCGTCTTGCCACAGCCGGATGGGCCGAGAAAGGTCACGAACTCGCCGTCCGCCACGCTCACCGAAAAATCATTCACTGCGAGCGTTGTCCCGAATGCCTTGCTCACTTGTTCGAGAGCTACAGTCGCCATGGAATAGACCGATCAATACCCAAGTTTGCCGCCCGTCAGCCTCCGCGTGACGATGTTGGCGACGAGCAGCAAGAGGACCATGATTACGGCCAGCGCGGCCGACGCGGAGGTATTTCCGGACTGCTGCAAATTGTACACCACGACGCCAATGGTTTCGTTACGGGTGGACCAGAGAAGCGCCGAGATGGTTAATTCACGGAGCGCGGGGATGAACACGAGGAACCAGCCTGCAAAGAGACCCGGACGGATGAGAGGCACGACAATGTCGCGAAACGACTGTAGCCACCCAGCGCCCGAAATGCGTGCGGCTTCCTCCAGCGAAATGTGCAACTGGGCGAGAGATCCCGCCGCCGTCCGCACGCCGAACGCAAGATAGCGCGCGACGTAGGCAATGAGCAAGATCCAAATGGTGTCGTACAACCGGAAGCCGATTAGCGGGATCGGCTTTAGCCAGGCGAGGATCATCGCCAACGCGACGACCGTTCCGGGCAGGGTGTAGGGCGCGTTGGAAATCGCATCGAGGAGCCCGCGTCCTCGCATCTTGGTCTTGACCACAATGTACGCGATGAAGGCACTGAGAACGGTGATGATTGTCGCAGACCCGATCGCTAGTCCAATGCTGTTCACGATCCCGCGGCGCGAGGATTCATTCAGCACCAGGACCTCATAAAAGTTCTGGAGGGTCCAGTTCTGGGGCAACGGCGGCAACCCGTAAGCCCGTACGAGCGCCGTCAGCAGAATCGCGACGAGCGGTGCCACCGTGGCAACCAGCACCATCGCCACGGCAAGTGGAAACAGCCAGTAACGGTGCTTGCCGAGCCGGACCGCGTTGGGCTGCATGCTCTTTCCCGAGATGACGGCGAATTCTTTGCTGCCCAGATAGGCGCGCTGGAGCAAGATGCCTGTGCCGGATACCAACGCGAGCAGGATGGACATGGCTGCGGCGACGTTCAGGCTGTTCGGCTGAGTGCTGCGGGTAATGACATCGTAAATCTGCGTGGTCAGGACGTAATAGTTTTCGGAGAATCCGAGGACGGCGGGCACCCCAAAGTTGGCGATAGCGGAAATAAAGACAAGCAGCGCACCCGCCGTGATTGTCGGCATCACCAAAGGTAGCGTGATCTCGCGCATCACCCGGAAAACGCGGCTGCCGGAGATCTGTGCAGCTTCTTCCAACTCGGGATTCATCCGTTCCAGTCCGCCGAGCACAATAATAAAGACGGTCGGATACTCGTGCAGGATCATGACCAGGACAATGCCGGTCGGACCGTAGATGTCCCAAAGCGGCTCGCTCGCACCGGTGAGCGCCATGTACAATTTGCTGAGGTAGCCGACGGGACCGAGGATTTGCAGCCACGCGAGTGCTCCGATGAACGGCGGAATCATAAAGGGGAGGACGAATGCGGTGCGAAAGGTGTTTCGCCCCGGCAGATCGGTCCGCGCCACCAGCCATGCGAGCCCTGTCCCAAGCATCGTTGCGCCGACCATCACGGCGAGCGTCACTTCGAGGCTGTGCAGGAGGGCGAGTAGATTGCTTTCATCCTTGAGGGCGGCTGTATAGCCGGTGAACGACCAGTGCTGGTTGAATTGGAAGCTCTGCAGGACCAGCTGCGCCAACGGATAGACCACCAGCACAATCAGCAACAGGACGGCCAGAACCAGGGTCGCCTGACCGCTGTTGAAGCGCGACCGTTGCAGCTTATCCCGGGCGAACTGGCGCGCGCTGAGGAATGTGCCCGGAGCGCGTGGCGGTGTTCCCATTACCCGGTCACGGGGCGCACTACGCGGCTAGGTACCTGTACTCGGCTAGACGGCCGCTCGATTGCGTTGGCTACTTGCCAAACAGCGCGTTCCATTTGTCCTTGGTCGCCTGACGATCGCGCGCGACGGCTTGCCAATCGGTGGGCAAGCGTTTGATCTTGTCGAGCGTGGGAGCGCCCTCAGGCGGCGTTACATCGGGGCGCACGGGGATAAAGTAACCCAGTTTGACCATCGTCTCCTGCCCGGTCTTGGAAAGCACAAAGTCCAGGAAAGCTTTCGCCGCGACCGGATTCTTGGTGGTCTTTAGAATCGCGATGGGGCTGGGGATAAAGACTGCGCCCTCCTCGGGCCAGACCATATCGATAGGTGCCCCTTTGGGCTTGACCTGCCGCACCATATAGTCGAGCAGCGCGCCGACCTGGAATTCCCCCGAGGCAATCTGGTCACGCAGCGTGGAGTTGTTCTCCACCTGCTTGGCGCCGTTCGCTTTCAAATCCTCAAAATACTTCCAGCCGAAGCTTGGATCGTCCGCCAAAGTCTTGACGGCTCCTTCCGCCGCTCCCGAGTTCAGCGGGGAAGGAAAGCCGATCTTGCCTTTGTAAGCCGGGTTCAAAAGGTCTTTCCAGCTCTTCGGTTTGGGCTCCGCCGCCGTGTTGTACACAATGACCATGTTGATGAGCCGTCCGGCGTAGTAATAGCCATCTTTGTCTTTCATTTCCGCGGGTAGCGCCGAGGCTTCGGGGGGAGTGTATTTGAGCAGCAAATCCTGTGCTTTGAAATCTTCATAGGTTGAAGGTTCGGCGACCCACACGAGGTCGGCGATGATCTCGCCGGCGGCTTTCTCGGTCATGATTTTCGCGACGACGGCACTTGTGCCCCCACGGAAGATGTCGAGCGTGACTTTGGGAAACCTGGATTGAAAATCGGCTTGAATCTTGTCCGCGATCGGCTGAGGGACAGAGGTGTAGAGAGAGATTTTGCCGCTGGCTTCGGCAGCCGCGGCGGGGGTCGGTGCAGTGGCGGTAGGAGTGGTGGGAGCGGCACATGCTGCCAGCGCGGTCACAACCAACAGGGAAAGGGCAACCAGCTTCGAGAAGCGGTGTCCGTTCATCGTTGACCTCCGCCGTACATTGTGTTTTCCAGAGCCTGACGCTCTCACAAGAGCGCAGCGCTCCGGCATTTGCATTGTAGCATGCTGAGGCTATAATGTCTAATTAATCTTTTCTGGCCTCGCCATAAGTCGGATGTTATGAGTTCAGGCAGGAGGACTGGGTGACTCTGGACCAACTGCGAACGTTTTGCGCGGTCGCTCGTCTGCAGAGCTTTTCGCGCGCGGGGCAGTCCCTGTACCTCACCCAACCGGCGATCAGCACGCAAATCCGCGCTCTGGAGAATCACTACCACGTCAAGTTGTTCGAGCGCACGGGCAGGGGAATCCGGTTGACCGAAGCCGGGGAAATCTTATTGGCATCGGCGCAGGAGATCCTGCGTCTCGTTGAAGAAACGCAACAATCGCTCGACGATCTCGAAGCATTGCACCGTGGCAGGTTGAGCGTGGAGGCAAGTCTCGTGGCGGGTGTGTACCTGCTCCCACAAATCTTGAGCAAGTTCAAGCAGACCTATCCGCGGACCGACCTGAAGCTGCGGATCGAGCACACCCACTCAATCCACGAGCATGTCCTGACAAACGCCATTGACCTCGGAATCGTTGGTGAGGGTGCTCCGGTCGATGGCAGTCTCGTGGAAATCATTCCCTTTTTCTCAGATGAGTTAGTCGTCATCACCTCGCCCCACCACGCATGGGCAGAGCGAAACAAGATCATGCCTGCCGAGTTAGCCCAGCAGCCGTTTATCATGTTTGGACCGGGCTCGGCGACTGGCGATATGATCACAAAAAAGCTGGAGGACCGGGGCATCCACCTTCAGGTGGCTATGGAACTGGGCAATACCGAGCTGATCAAAAAGGCTGTCGAAGCGGACCTGGGTGTCGGGCTGATCTCTCGGTGCGCCGTTCTCAAAGAAGCGAATGCCAGCTGGCTCAACACCCTTCAAATGTCCGGGTTGACCATTCGCCGCGAATACAGTCTCATCTGGCGAAAAGGCAAACACTTGCCCAAAGCGATGGAGATTTTCGTGCAGTACTTTATGAACAACTCAGGGAGGTTCAAACAACCGCGAGGTCACAAATAGGCAGCGCTTCAATAATGGTGCCGGATATCGTTCTCCTGTCGTGCTTTGATGCCCCTGCGGGGCTCTCAGCCACCATTAGCTTGTGCATTTGGAGCGCAACCCGGATGGCTTCCAGATCAGCGGCGGGAAAGCCAATATGCCAGTTGTACAAGGATCGTGAGCACGATGCTCAGGATGATCGAGGTGACGATGGGGAAAAAGCAGGAGATGTTGCCGGTCTGAATGGTAATGTCCCCCGGAAGACGGCCAAGGCCGAGACCCGGTAGCCGGCTGATGAGCAAGAGGATGCCCCCGATAACGACGATCAAGACGCCAAACAA
>JAJYJL010000508.1 GCA_021789565.1 Acidobacteriota bacterium | reverse complement strand
TGGGCGGTGCTGCTTCTCGCGCGTGCCGACGGCAAGAGCTAGGCCGGCCCACCACGACTCCACCCGGGCGCTGGGGCAGGCCTTCTTGCACCTTTGCCGATCCGTTTGATCGGTAGTAGCCATAGGTGGTCGACCCTCTGGAAGGACATTGCCGAAATCTCCCTCTCAACTCGCCGCTTCAGATGTCGCCGCGAATCTCTGCGATAATGGGAGCCTTGCCGGCTGCTGGCGAGCTGGAGCTGTTACTTCCAAGGGATAACCGAATCGAATCCCCATCACTCCAAGGGACGCAATCAAGGGCTCGCTCCTCCGGAGGAGCAAGAGCGCCGACTTCTCGGAGAGCATGACGAGGTTGCACATGACGGAATCAGAGCAATTTCCTTCGGCGAGTTTGGCGAGGCGTGACCAGGTCGTCGAATGCGCTATCCGCCTTCTGGGCACCTACGGGTCGTCCGCGTTGACGCACCGGACAATAGACCAGGAACTTGCTCTGCCAAACGGAACCACGTCCAACTACTTTCGAACCAAGCCGGCTCTCTTGGCGGCCGCATATGAGTGGATAGCTTCCGCCGACCTCGCCGAAGTCGATGCCGCCCGGCGCATCGCCAGTGCTGCACCTCACTCCGGCAGTAATGGGCCAAAGCTCGTGGTTGCCGCCTTGCGGGGGTGGCTTGACGGGGAATCCGGGCTCATTCGCCAGCGTGCTCGTCTCGAGCTCAACCTCGTTGCATCGTACTGGCCGGAGCTTTGGCCCAGCGTCAGAACTCACCGGACGCGATTCACTGAGGCGATAGCGGATTTCCTGGCGGCGCTGGGTCTCGAGCGGTCGATTCAGAATGCCAGGATACTTCAGGCAATCGGCGACGGGATCCTTCTTGACAACTTAATGTATGGCCAGGATGGCAAGCAGCTTGATGGCGAGGCCGTCGAGCGGAGCCTGTACCCGATCTTTGCAGAGTGGGCGCGGACGGGGATCGGCGGTTCCGCTTCGCCCATCTGACGTGTGCTTTCGAACCGGCCATGCCGGAGAGTCGCGCCGACGTCAGGGTCGACTGACACGCTCACACGAGGTCGGAACCCTGAGGCTGTCATCACCGCGGAAGTAGAAGTATTTGCGGAAGCGAAGCCCGCGGTTGGCGCATCTTGGCTTCAGCTGCCGCACGGACTGTTATTTTTGCGGTCCTGAACTGGTCCATAGCTCTGGGGCTGAGTTGCACCGGACAAATGAGTACCTCCAGGTCAAGATGGACGATCGCGCTTAACTCCTCTTCAGCGATAGCTGCCGCTTTCTCCCGGGTCCACGCCACCATGGCATTGCCCACCTCGAGTGGCGACGATACGCGCGTTCGCTTGACGATTTCCCCGTGGTGCAGTGTGAGGGTTTCTGCGGTAACCGGCCTCCCTCGTCCAGTTCCTTGCTTTTTGCCCTTCTTCTCTATCTCAACCTGGCGGGCCGTCAGTCGTTGCGGGCTGGACCGAGGTCGGGTGGGTTGGGCGAAAGGTCTTCTACGAAGGCGAGCTGGCTCTCCGCGATCACCGTTGGACGTGCCGGAGAACAACCGAGGATGTGCACGTGCACAAGCGGCGTTTGTGCCCCTTTGACCTCGACCGGGGTGCCTTATGGGTGTTTCCCGCGTTAGAGCCTCAGTTTAGTAACGGGCCCTGAAGGCGGGCGGGCATGGTGATGAGTCACTACCAAAGTAGTATTTATCAACTATGAGAGTAGTAATTAGTCCGATAAATCGCTAAAGAATTGGTTTATAATGGCCGACGTAACGAGGCAGTAACGAGTGGTCGGCCAGGTCTGCCAGGTTATCCGTGGGACATGAGGACTCGTTGTAATCGGGAAGGCAGGAAGGCTGTCCGACATGACAAACAGGATTCCAACGGTGGAGGTGTTCAACTGACACGCTCTATCTCACTCAAATGGTGCAATGCGGAAAGAATGGCCTCGTGATCAGCGCAATGAAAACTAGTACAATTCGCCCCATTGAAGCGTGCAGAGTTGGCGACATCGCGGCTTGCTACTGCTTCGTGGGCGAAGCCTGATGCTCGGAGCCGCGGGAGCTCCCAGGAGGTGGCTCTCGATGGCTAGTCCCGCGCTTGTGGAGGCATTGGCTTCGAACCTCATGGGGAATCCCGGCTACGGTCCCGATTGCATTGCACAGAGCGCCCCCTGTATAACTCACGCGTCTTGGGCACTTCAAGCGATCGGCTGTGCGGGCTCGCCGGAGGACTTATTGTCGCTTGCGCTGCCTACTAGTCGTTTCTCGTTGTCGGGAATGGAACATCTCTTGGTTGTGGCCAACCGCGAGAGGGTTGTCACAGGCCGTTTTCAGTTTCCATTCGCCATTGCCGCCACGGATCCCGCCGGCACGCAGGGCACCGCTGACCGCAGCTACGTGTTTGTGCGAGGAGACGGTCTTGGTGGTGGAGACGGAGACTGCGCTCCTGCCAGTGCCTCCGGTTCCTGGTGCAAAAGTGAGCACATTGCCTGGTCTTCCGGCAAGTCGGGCTCCGGTAACCAGTGCCCGAGCCGTGAGATGGCCATTTGCACCGCCTCCGCGCCGGCGAAAGCAGCAGCGCGATGATCCTTGGCCGTTTGCCGACTCAGGCCGCCTCCTTCGACTCGACCATTGGGTTGGCATTAAATCCAGCTTGCTCGCCCACTGAAGTGCCCGTTCCACCTGCCCCGGCAGTTTCGGATCTTTGCGCCCCAATGGGCGAGCCATCAATAAACGGAGCGATCACAGCGTCGGGGGTCACGGTTGGTGTAAATGGCCTTTTCGAGGGGCCACCGACGGAGGATTCTGCTCGTTCCATGTGGTCACGAACATCCCCTACCTGCCACGGCGAGGCATCTCGGAGGAATGGCATTGGCGACCTGTGCGCAATTGACCTCGTTCCCTCACATGAGCCCAATCGCTACGGACCGACATACTTCACGATAGGAGAAAAAACAATGAGTGCGAAAAGCAGGAAACCGCAAGACGGGTCACGGACCATCGGTGATGGCCCGACCAGGAGAGTCCTTCTACTGTTTGCCGGCGTTACGCTGGCTGCCTGTGGCTCCGCCGGGGCAAGCGCCACTGCGAAAGCTTCCACGACTTCCGCTCCCGAGGCAACCGCTGCACCCACGACTACTGGCGCCCCGAAGGTCCCGCCGGGCTTTAAGAACGGCGCCTGGGTTGGAACCGGTTCGGCTATCGACCAGCAACTTGTCTATATAGCAAAGATGGCCGTAGTCGCTGCGAGTCTCATTCCCGATTCCACTGGAAAGTACTCTGCGCAACAGCTCAGTGAGTTCGGCACATACTATATTTCGGCAGATATCGCGCCATTCGAGAGTTCTACCGAGCAGATGTACAGTCAGGGCATGGTGATTGTATCTGGCGCGAACGTCGCGGACCCATCTGGGGCGATGCCGGCGTGGTTCTCGATTCAACAGCAACCGACTACTAACACAAGTCTGGGAACTCAGACAGCCAGTGTGGTTCTCTGCCTGGTCGACACTGCGCATGCCGAGTACAAGGCGACCGGTAAGCCCGTGTCTGGCTTAGTGGGCTACGCCGGGCCGGCGCGGTTGACGGTATCGGAGGAGCTAACGCCACAAGGGTGGAAGGTTCTCGGTGAAATGGCGCAAGAGGTAACTTCATGCCCCGCCGGCAATAGCGCTGCATCAGCCTAGGCGACCGGTTTGAGCATGCAGCGCGGCGAACTCCCGGAATTCTTCACTGCTCATTCTCTGCGACCGCACGGCGCGGGGAATTCCGGCCGCCGTTGATCCAGCACGAGCGGTTTCCGCGCCTTCGAAGGACAGGCAGACCAATCGACGCCTGGAGGGCCACAGATTTGTTTCGAATTTTTCGCCGGTACATCATCATGGGTGTGGGCGCCACCGCGCTTTGTGCAGGATTGCTGGGGCTCGTAGTGGATTCGAGCCCCGCAATCGGCAGCAGCCTTCCCAGCTGTACGACATCGGGGCTCATGGCGCAGGTCCCGGCTGGCTTCTACACCGATCCTTCATTGACGACGCTCAGCGCTGGCGGCGGTTCCACCGTCTTTGCCGCGCGATTCTTCTCAGTGCCCGGAAATGGGAGCATCTCCCTCGAAAACTTGACCGGGGTATTGGGCACAGTGCCGAGTACCGACTACCCGCCAACGTGCGTCGCGGTGCAGGGTGCCACATCGAGTTTCTCAATGCAGCCCGCCTCGGGCGCACCAAGCTCCGTCGTTACCCTGAGCGGGCCTGTGCCGGGCGGATGGCGCGTCTTTGAAGGTCGACGTCCAGCAGGATGGCCAGCACCACCCCTCGAGCAGACGCTGCCCATGCGACTCATGTTGTCTGCAGAACTCAGCAGCGTCTCCGGGTACGTCGATACCTACGCGAGCATCAGCGGTGAAACCTGGACAGCCGCGTTCACCGTCCAAGCAATTGCGCAGCCCGGCATCTATTACGTTCTCCCGACTATCCCCTTCCCAGGCGTCGGCGGGGGCCAGCCAACGGCCTCAACAGGTTCGACTCCCGCATCGAGCCCACCGGTGTCCACCCCGGTGTCCACCGGGAAAGGGGAGCCAAAACCTCCACCCGCAAGAAGCGTGGGAACTTCGCCGCTCGGCGCCGCCCCACCCTACAGGTACACCGTCAGCCGCTTGTTCTCGTCCTTGAGTCATGACGCGGGGAATCTGGGGCTTGCTGCCGGAGGACTGCTTTTCGTCAGCTTCCCGTCTCAACTTTTCAACCACACGCTCGAAGACAATTATGAAGCGATTGTCGAGTGGAGACGCCGAATAGTAAGAGCGTTCCGGAATCGTTATGTTGTGCGAAGATCGGCCCGACGTGACCTGCCGGAGCGAGTGGGGAAGGCGTCGATCGGATTTGAGAATCTAGCCGCCCCCGAGTCAAGCCGCATTGGGGTAAGTGCCCCGATCCGGTGGGTGGGTCTGGGAGGCGTGTTTACCGTTGGCGTAGCATTGGATGCATTCCTTGACCAGGCGCCGCTCTCCAGCGAGCGGTTCTGGCTGAATCTTGCAGCTGTCGCTGCCGCGCTATTAATTCTCATCGTGCTTCCCGGCTTCGCGCTAGTCGCATATCGGCGGAAGCGAGGACTTGGCGCGCGGTTCCAGGTGAAAGCATTTCCCATGGGACTGGCTATTGCCGCGGCGTGCGTCGTCGTCTCGCGGTTTTCGCATTTTGAGCCCGGATATCTATACGGATTCATTATCGCCGTTTACTTTGCCGAGGTCGATACGAAAGCTGGCGGCCACGCCGCGGTGATCGGCGTCGAAACGACTGCCTTGGTGGCCCTGCTCGCTTGGATAGTGTGGTGGCCCTTGCTCGGCGCTGGTGCGGCCATCCATGGCTCAGTTGGGTACTTCATCGCTGACCTCTGCTACAACGTTTTCATCGCTGGCATTGTTGCAGCCACTTTTTCTGCAATTCCACTGCACTTCTTCCCGGGCCAGCGCATATGGGAATGGAACAGGTGGTGGTGGGGCGCGGTCGAACTTGCAAACCTAGGCCTCCTGTTTACGGTTTTAGTCAATCCCCATCTCGGCGCTGAGAGCAGCAGGTCCTGGGCCGCGACAGTAATTCTGTTTGTACTATTCGCGGCCATATCGGTGGGGATGTGGGCCTTCTTCCGCTTCAAGAAGTCGACGGGCGACGTTGCGGAAAACCTCCAGGAAGACGACACAGCGCTACCGACGATCGAGTGAAGAGTCGCGTAGGTGTCAAGAGGTTCCGATTTGGGTGGCGTCTTTCGTCGTCTAGGAGACGTGGCCGATTTCCCGCCAGGAACGGCGCCTTCTTCCCTGGAAGATCGCCCACCCGCATCACGGGCTGAGGCGTGCACGTGGCCTTTGCCGCCGCGGTGGGAGTCGAGGGACTGCCCTTAGTTATCCGTATCCGTACCCGTACGCGTAGGCTGACCAACTGTCGTGCCGGACGGGCTTTGTGGAGCACGACGGCGAGACTCTGTACTACGAGGGAGGGAAACCCCAGGGGCTCTTTGCTGGCGCCGGCGGCGAGCGTCATCCATTTGGTGATCAGGCGTCATAGATTGCCGGGGCACCAGGAACGGGAGACTCAAGACACGCTTGAACGCTGCTGTAAAGTGGCACAATGCCCTCCCGACCCAGGTCGAACCTTCCGTTCGGATCCGTAATGGCAACCGGTGTGGCCTCCCAGCTGGTAGGACCGGCAGGGATGGGCTGGCTCAAAGTGCCGCTGCTTTTTGGTGCCGCCGTGATTGCCGTTGCCGTGATCGGCTCTGGTGCGCTCGTGCCGCGGAGGCGCCCCAGCGATCCCGCCGCCCGGTTCGGCGAATTCACGATTCCGATCGGCGCGGCCGTGATCGGC
>JAJYJL010000507.1 GCA_021789565.1 Acidobacteriota bacterium | reverse complement strand
AATTCCCGTTCGACGGAATTGGTTGAAATCGCATGCGCAACCTGACACGCAGCGTTTTGATTCTTTTCAGGCATGTCGGCCAGCATTCTCCCGAAGAGTGCAACATCTAACGCCTTGCCGCCATTAAAAACTTCCAGAAGGGCCTTTTTCAATTCGGGATCAGCGTTTTGAGCGGCCTGTTTCTTTGCCTTGCCTGCTTTTTTCCCTTCAACCGGAGCCGCATCGGGTGCTGCAATGGAATTCCACTTATCAAGTATGACTTTGGCCACGGCTGCGATTTCGCGCTGACCCAAAAACAGCAGATACTCACTTTTTCCGTCATCCTTCACCGTAAGCTCCATAGCCGCCAATGCCAAACGCGCCTTCGCGTCTGCTTCAGATTTGTCCTTTCCATTAGTAACCAGCGCCTTGATAAGATCATCTAAAACACGCTTAGTACGGCAGGCGATATCATCAGACACCAGAGCCTTTTGTTCAATCAAACCTTTGAAATGCTCCCGCACCGATCGCTTGAGGCACTGGCTGGATATGCGTGCCCGACGAGTGCCGCCGAACAAGGCGTCTTTGGGAGCACCTGTGTCATCTCTATTCAGGTTTGAGGGGGCATAGTTCTGCAGTGCGTGTATTTCGACAAGTGTTTTCATTCGCTGATCTCCTTTTTCTTCTGATTTTCTGAATTGGTTTCAGGATGCAGGGTTCGGTAGAAATCACGCGCCCAAGCATTCTGTGTGCGCTTTTGATCGTCGTTCCAGGATAGAAGCCCTTTCAAAAGTGCGTCGAAATCGATGTTTTGTTCTTTCAGCAGCGCGACCATCTGGCGTATACGATGCGGCAACTGATCGAAATCGGCGTCAAGGAGGTTGATAAAGCGGCGTTCGGTGCTCGTGGAACCACTTGCGGCCTGCTGTACTGCCGAAGCTTTCCCGATAGGCATAGGCGCTCCGATCCGTCCATCGCGCCAATGTGTCGCCCAGAGACCAGCCACAAGATAGAACATCATCCGTCGAAAAGAACTCTCCTCGCCTTTCACAAAGGGCTCAACATAAGGGTAGGCAGGAACGTATGTCCCAGGATCAAAGGCAAGACTGCGTCGCAATACTGCCTTCACCTTTGTATCTTTCCCGTTCAAATTTTCAAGCCATTCTATAAAGCCGTTCATGCGACCTCCTTTCGCGGTTCAAGTTTTGCGATTTCTTCGGTAAGTTCCTGCATCTTGCGGAACACCAAACCTTCGGCTTTCACAAGCGCGCGGATAGCCCAAGCATCGCCCATGGCAACCGACGAACGATATTGTCCCCATACCGCCCTCATGGCATTCCGAATCGACTTTAACCACTGGCAGCGTATATCCTCGGAATCGCGTTCAAGGATGTACTCTCGCAACACTTCATGAAAATGAGCTTCAAGGTCGGACCAGTACATTGAATTAACCGGCATTTGGCTCACGAATCCTTTAACATCTGCCTTATCAGGCGTTCTGCCTCCACGGCTAAGTGTATCCCGGGCAAATGAACTACAGGCATCCCAAAGCGATTTTTGAGCAGCATTGGCATCCGTTAAGAGCTGAGTAATTTCCGAGCGAATGATGCGTTCTCCTGCCAGTACCGCAGGAAGGACAAAGCGTTCCATGCGCCAGAAATCTACATTCGCGCTTGGCGGTTCATATCTCAATCCAAGCACAAGAACAGATTTTGGCTCGTCATGGCCGGATAATCTAAGCGCATTCTGAACGGTCAGAGGGGCAAGGCCGTTCTGGTCGGGCAAAAGCGAATCAAAGTCTCTCCACGTCCCCCGATCTTCTCTGAATTGAACTGGCAGCTTTCCGTGGGCATCACTCGTTTTATAAGGTTGCATTGGGTCAGGATTCCTTGACGGGTTGTCAAATCCCAGACCTGATGTGAATCTCATAATCTGCACGTCACCGGAAGACAGTTCTTCCAGGTGAACCATTCGCGCCTGCCAGGTATAGATGTCGGCATATCCAGCAGCAGTCTGTTTTGGATTCTTGAGCGGAAGAGTCCTCGGCCCACGCTCCCACAAAGCCGAATCCCCCTTCATTACCTCCCTGTTCGGGTAGGGAACAAGGCAATAACAGAGCGTCTGATGAAGATCGCGCCCAAGCGGAATGCACATCATCGCATTGGGCGACGGCGACGGGTAATAGCCTCTACCGCCCGCAATGGAAAAACTCATAGTAGACAGCAGCCAACGAACACATTCCTCCGGCTTTCTCGCTCCGGGATTTTTCATGTCCGTGTGATCAAAAAGAACCTTATTGGATGTCGCGTTGTATTCAGCCGTCAGTTTAGTCCACGGTCCGATTGAATTATCGGGCACCCGGGGATTCTGTCCAAATGGATACTTCTCATCGAAAAGCCAGAATCTGTCTTTCCACTTTTCTAAATACGCAGTAATCTTGTCGCCAGGCAAACCATTCTTGAAAAGTAGCTTTGCCTGCTCGATATCGGTAGGCCCTTCCAGTGCGCGATACAGCACGGCAAGTAAAAAGCGGTGCAACGCTGCAACTACGAGTGGCGATGGGTCTTCGATTTCAGCGATCTCCTTGGATCTCAGCAGCGTGTCCTGGATACCCAATTTATCGCGACTGCCGTCCGGGAATCGCACCGGTATCCATTTTTCTTCAATAAGATTGTATCGACTCATTCTGCCTCCTTTATTTCATAGACCAAGCCTAAATCATCGTCCAGGCGCACGAAGGGGTTCTCGATCCAGCGCTGTCCATCATCCAACACAAGTGGAAAACAGTTGCGAAGAAGCGGGGCTTTCTTCCAGCCGTCCGGCACGCCCAACGCCCTCAGCTTATGGACCACACTTTTGCGTGAAAGGCTCATCGCCCGCATAAACCACAGTTTAGACCGGTTGAAGTCCGGTGCCGCTGCAGGACTAAATGCGTCATCAGGGAATAGTGGGATGGCAATGACTGTATCCTCACCAAGCCTCGTTTGGGCCATCAAAGTTCGATGCACTTCGGGCTCGTCTTCATCATAAAGCACGAATCTTCCCGGATCGTTCCATGATGCATCGTCCGGCAAGCCGATGATCGCCATGTTTGCCTGTTGACGCTCGACTATCGCTTCTCCTTCGGCATTAATGGCCTTACTCATCCTCTGTTGCAGGAATTCCGGAATAGCCACCCTGTCTTCGTAGACAGCCTGTACCAGGATATCGATCTCATCCGGGACCGTCAGTTCTTGCCTTGAATGTAAAAGACACCAAGTGCGAAGAAGAATATCCTCGCTGTACACCTTGTTCCACCAGAGAGGCTTTCCGAATCCCGGAGGCTCATCACCTGCCAGCCCTGCGATCAGAAGAACCGGTTCGGAAACAGAACGTGAGTTTCTTGCATGCCGCCACATGCGTCCGGCGCGTTGAAGAACGAGATCAATCGGAGCGAGGTCGGTTGCGATTACATCGAAGTCCAGATCGAGGCTCTGTTCCGCTACCTGAGTGGCGATTAATATTTTTCGACCAAGCCTCTCTCCTCCTTCCCCGAAGGTTTCCAACGCATGGTCCTCACGTTTTTGTCGACGGTCTGCAGGATAACGCGCGTGAAAAAGATAGACTTCCGTACCGTCGGGCAACCGTTTGCCGACACGTTGACCATTTCGCTCCAAAGGCTCTCCTTCGGGAAAAAGCCGGTATAGTTCCTGAGCGCGCTGCACAGTGTTCACGAGCGCGAGTCCCATACCGCCTTCGCTTAGCCGTTCTGCAAGCGCGAAATGCACGGCTGCCAAATCGTGATGAATGCCTTGCAGACGCAAAGTTCTGCGTCGTGCAGGGTCGGAATCGAAGTGCTTCTGTATCACTTCCTGGCCTGGGCTAAAAATGGAGAGGCGTGGGTACGGTTGCTCTTTTTCAGGCTCAGCAGATTCAGCTACGTTAGCCAACTTACGACGAATCTCCGGCGGAAGCGTCGCAGAAAGGAGTATCACCGACGACCCAAGAGCCAGAAGCCATCGAAGCAAGTGAACCAGCAGCGTTCCCGTATAGGCATCATATGCGTGGATTTCATCAAAGACCACGACGCGATTCGCAAGACCCCACAAGCGCACGAAATTATGCCGCACCGGAAGAATGGGCAATAACGCCTGGTCCACTGTCCCGACACCGTATTCCGAAAGTAGCGCTCTCTTTTTGTTGGTGAACCATTCCCCTGCCCTGATCTCGCCGTTTTTGTTCGAGTCGTAAATGCCTGAGATGCGCAGATTCTGAAATGCGTCGTTCAGCAGCGACGCGCCATGCACGAGTTGCAGATCGAGCGTGCGATCCGAACCCTGGCTACGCAGAAACTGCAGCGTTCGCTTGAACATGGCATTGCCGGTGGCCTTGGTCGGCAAGGCCACATATAATCCGCGATGCCCGAACCGGCGCTGTAATTCCAGATGCGCAAAAAAAGCCGCCTCGGTCTTGCCCTCACCCATGGGAGCTTCCACCAAAATAATGGATGGGGCCTTCAAGTCGCGGAGGGCATCCGCAACTGCCCGTTGCAAAGGGCGAGGAGTCAATTTGAAGACTTGATCGAATGACTTTGGCTCAGAAGCAAGCGGGGTTCTGAAACCCCAGCCGATTGCATCCAAAGCCTTTTCGGCCTGGATTCTACGCTTCTTGAACCACGTTTCCAGATTCTCGCAATCGTCCGGTGTGCCGAATGAGAACCAATCTTCATTGGAACCGATCCAATCGGCAAAGCTTATGAGGCCTGCCAACAGCATGAAGTCGGGACCGGAAAGGGTCTGCTTGTTCGGAGTCAGAGAAGGCTTTAAAACGTCCAGCAGTAAATCCAGAATACCTCGGCGCGCTTGATCCCAATCATGTCGCACAGCCTCAAGTCGTTCACCTCTGCCGATGTCGATCTCATGGGCAGCTTTGTCTTTCGCATGTTCGTTGGCCCTTTCCCCATGGTGACACCCTGCCGCGTCGGCAACCAACTCAGCCAATTCTTCCGGCCACCTTCGTTCTAGTAAAAGTTTCATCAACGCGATCTGACTCACGTAAGCATGGTTGATCCCGTCATCCGGGTTTCGAGGCATTAGCAGGCCAGTCTCTGGGGCCTCCGGCCATTTGCACTGAAAACCTGGACATGCCTTTCCCAGATCATGGCAAGCCATCAAGAACAAGAGCCATGGTCGAGCATCTCCCCAATCCATACCCAGGCATTCAGCCATTCTCATGCGAGTTGTTGCAGGCTCGCGCGACAATATTGCGTCCGCGCTCGCGGCTACATCCAGCAAGTGGAGAATTAATGGATGCCATGCTGTTTTATCGTTCTTCGAAGTTTTTGCCCAAAGGTTTGTAAGCGTTTTATCCATTACCTTCTCACAGTATCCATTTACAACCATCCCACCGCCGCCACATCGAGGCAGTGATACGGCAAAAGATGATAGCCCTCGCCGTCTTTCTCCGCCTTCCCCCAATACCGGTAACAGCTTTTAAGTTCCGATTCTTTCATATCGCCCATTTAATGTATCACGCCTGCTACGTCAATTTCTGTCGTAGTGTTTCTTTCAATATACCTTCCCCATCCGCTGTATTTCTTTTCGCAACTCCTTGGCAAGCGACTTTGGAGAGAGAACCTTCACGTCCGCACCATAGAAAAGTATCCTGCGGGTGACTTCCCGGAAGTCTGCGACCGGAAAACTGAGGACGAGGCTTCCGTCCCTGCCAATGGCGGTCTTCTGCGTTGGATGCCAGACCTGCTCGCGCACCCAAGCGGACACCTCGTGCGAGAACCGGAGTTTTATTGGCACGCCTTTTTTACCCTGCATGATGCCGAAGTTTTTGCGAACGTATTCTTTAGCAGAAGGAAGATTTGACGGCAGCGCGAGCTGCTCACCAAGGAGTTTCGCTGACCCTATTCGGGACACCATGAAATCGCGAAGGGCCTTCTTGACCGAGCACCAGGCGATGACATGCCAGCTTCCCATATAAAGGAGCAGGTGCAGCGGCAGAATTTTACGAGTTGTCTCCGCTCCCGAGTGGGGCGAATGATAGGTGATTTCAATAGGAATATTCTTCAGCAGAGCTTCAGTGATCGGAGGGAAATGAGGGGACGAAACTTGCGAATACCCGACGTTCTTGACGGAAATCAATTCGGCGATGTCGGTGGAGCAGAGACCATTTCTGCCGTTCCTGCCGAGAAGGTCGTCGAGAAAGGAACAGAGGTTTTGTTTCATGCGTTCGTCAGGCACCGATGAGGCAAGCCGCACAGCCAGGGCCACGGCTACGACGTTGTCCTCGGTAAGCAGGAGGCCCGGCAGCTCGAAGCTCCAGTCGGTATAGGCGTAGCCTTTTCGTTCGACGGAATAAACGAGAAGCGCGCGAAGCCTGTCGCGCATGAACTCGA